>JAXJRB010000216.1:0-22242 GCA_036310845.1 Lachnospiraceae bacterium
CTGCTTATCATTCTGGTTGTCTTGTGTTATACTTTTGTTCATAGCATGAGCCTCCGGTTTGTAATTGTTTTTTGGCAACTCAATTATAACCAAAACCATTGGTTTCATGCTATTTTTATGCCAGTTATTATTGAATTTTTTAGGTGCATAGGCACTTATTTAAGTGCGAAGTTTGAGTTAAAAACCATTTGGAGCATTATCAATCTATTCGGAGTGGCAAAACAAGAAAAAGTGATGTAATTTAAGGGATGTGTGTTGAAAGACGCACATCTTTTTTACTTTATAGGAAATTGCTGTAGCGTAGTGGCAGTTAGACAAGAATTTCGTAAGAAATTCTTGCCAAAGTGCGTGCGCTGGCACGCACTATTTTTAATGCATAGTTAGAAAAGACTAACAAAAGAAGAAAGGGAGTATAAATATGTTACAAAAAATATTTTTTTATTCAGGAAAATACAAGCAAAGAGTATACTTGGCGGTTATATTGATCCTGTTGAGTGTATTAAGCGAAGTGGGGGCTTTTTATATGGTCTATCGAATTATTCAGAATATGATAGACAGGCAAGGACTTCCAGAGATTTTCCCTTGGACAATGGGGGTGTTGGTTACTTATGGTATGAAGTCATTCTTTTTCTCGATGGGATTGGATCAGTCGCATGTCTTTGCGTATAACACTTTATGCAATCTTAGGCGTGCACTTGCAGAAAAGTTGAAAAATGTTTCGCTTGGAGCAGTTATGGGGAAAGGCGCAGGAGCATATCGACAGAATTTTGTAGATGACATTGAGAGTATAGAATTGCTTCTGGCACATGGTTTACCGGAGGGGCTTCCCTATGCAGTGTCTTGCATCAGTGTGTATATTGTCATTTTTATGATTGACTGGAGAATGGGATTACTGAGTCTGGTGACACTCCCAATTGGAATGATTGCCATGTGTGGAATGGCTATGAGTGGAACTGAGAAAGGTGAGCAATACAGAGTTTCTTTGGTGAATCTGAATAAGGCAATTATTGAATATGTATCCGGTATGGAGGTTGTAAAAATTTTCAATAAGACGAAGCAGTCAGGGAAAAAAATTAACGATGCGATTGCTGAATATCGGGACTTTACGGCAGATTGGTACAAGGCAAATTTCAATTATATGGCAGTTTTTCAGTCGGTAACACCATCTACCATAGCGGTTATTCTTCCGGCAGGCATGTATATGGTATATAAAGGAACCTTAGAACTTCCGGTTTTACTATTCTGTATTATGCTGGCACTTAGTATTAGTACGCCACTTTTAAAGCTGATGAATTTCTTCCCGGTGCTTTATAACATTACAAAAAAAATAGAAATTTTGGAAAAACAGTTTGAACAGCCGGAAATAAAAGCAGAACATGAAGAGACAGAAATAGAGTCAACAGATATAACGTTCGAAGATGTTACGTTTGCGTATGAGGATACGATTATACTGGACGGTATGAGTTTTCACATTAAGAAAAATCAAAAGATTGGAATTGTTGGTGAAAGTGGTAGTGGTAAGAGTACCATCGGTAAGCTTCTTATGCATTATTGGGATGTGAACAGTGGAAGTATAAAATTAGGCGGAGTAGATATTCGTAAGATGTCTTTGTCGAAGCTAATGGAGCATATCAGCTATGTTTCGCAGGATAACTTTCTATTTAACTGTTCGATTAGAGAGAATCTGTTGATAGCCAAACCGGATGCGACCGAAGAAGAATTAATAAATGCCTGTAAAGCAGCATGCTGTCATGATGTTATTATGGGACTCGAAAATGGATATGACACGAATGTCGGAGATAGTGGAAATAAGCTGTCAGGTGGCGAGCGCCAAAGAATTACGATTGCAAGAGCAATATTAAAAAATGCAGATATTGTTATTCTGGATGAGGCCACATCTTTTACGGATGCACAAAATGATGCATTGATTAATAAGGCGGTCAGAAATTTGGCAAAGGATAAGACGTTGATAACCATAGCGCATAAGCTTTCCAATGTAGTGGATATGGATAAGATTATGTTGATTGATCGTGGAAAATTGATAGCATTTGCATCACATGAAGAACTTTTAGAAAATCAGATTTATAAGAATTTGTGGGGCAGATATGTTAAGACTGTTGGTTACAAATTCAAGAATAAGGAGGAAAACTAGATGTTTCAGATTGTTAAGAGAATCTTTACGATAGCGGGGGAAGAGAAGAAATGCCTGCTGTGGGGAACTTTCTTTAGTGTATTGGAAGGGATGATGATATTTGTTCCGTATTCTTTATTATTTTATAGCCTTAATCGGTATCTTTCAGGAACTTTTCATGTGAATATGATAATGTGGGTTTCTGTAGGGATGGCAGTGAGCATTCTTTTTCGATGCATTTTTAGACGTCTGGTGGATGGATTGCAAAGTGCAAAGGCACTTGATATCTTTGCAAGAGAGAGAATTAAATTTGTAGAGCACCTAAAAAGGTTACCAATGGGATATTATACAGAAGATAATATAGGAAATATTGTATCCACACTTACCACAGATTTGATATTTAGTGAAGAAAATGCGATGTCCTTTTTGGGACAGTTGATATCAAGTTATATATCTATAGTTATGAGTTTTGTTTTTCTTCTTTTTGTAAATGTTAAATTGGGTGTTGTATATGGATTGATTCTTTTTATAGCATATTTTGCAATCAAATATTTGGATAAGGTAAATAAAAAGCACGGAAAAATTAGACACGAGCAGTTTGGGGTGTTGTCTAATTCAGTAGTTCAGTTTATTAAAGGATTGGCAACGGTAAAAGCATTTGGTATGAATGACGATGATAATGTTGATTTGGAAAAGGTATTTGTGAAAACAAAAGAGAATTCATTGGAGTTTGAAAGGAAATACTTTTTTCCAAGATTGAGTACAGATCTCACTAATACATTGGGAATAGGGGTGATGATTCTTGCGGCCATTTTGGTGTATTTTGAGGGAGAAGTATCGATGGATTATGCATTGGGTGTGCTGATTTTTAGTTCTGTTTGTCTTCAACCGCTAGTATCACTGATAAATGGCGTTCCAAGATTTGATTTATTAGAGGTGGCACTTAATCGTTTTGATGAGATTATGGCAGTAGAAGAGCTTGCAGACAGAGAGACCTCTGCTTCTATTAACAATCATGATATTTCCTTTGAAAATGTACATTTTGCATACGATAATAAGGAAATTATTAAGGGTGTGAGTTTGGATATTAAGGAGAATACCTTTGTGGCACTGGTAGGACCTTCCGGCGGTGGAAAAACTACCTTGACTAGTTTGATTCCAAGATTTTGGGATGTGAAAGAGGGCAGAATTACTTTAGGAGGCGTTGATATAAGGGATATTTCTCTGGATCATTTACTTTCACATATGAGTATGGTATTTCAAAATGTATATCTGTTTCAAGACACGATAGCAAATAACATTGCATTTGGTGTTGAAAATGCTTCTCGAGATGAGATTATAGAGGCAGCAAAAAAAGCAAGGTGTCATGATTTTATAATGAATATGCCACAGGGATATGATACGATAATTGGAGAGGGTGGTTCCACACTTTCAGGTGGAGAGAAACAGAGAATATCCATTGCCAGGGCAATTATGAAAGATGCTCCGATTGTATTATTAGATGAGGCAACCTCTAGTGTAGACCCGGAAAATGAATTGTATATTCAGGAAGCAATGAATGAGCTGGTTCGGAATAAAACATTAATTGTAATAGCACATCGATTGTCAAGTATTATGGATGCTGATAAGATATTGGTGGTAGAAGATGGTAGAATAACGGAAGAAGGAACACATCAGGAGTTAATTAACAATCAGAAAACGTATGCAAAGATGTGGGAGTACAGTGTGAAAAACACATAATTATTAACATGGAAATAGAAAAGGTGACGAGATGGATTGGAAGGAAACAGCATTCGAAAAACAACAAATGAAATTGGTGTGCAAGGATGGAAACTGTTCTGTGTTCCAACTGAAGACGGAAACGGGTGATGGAACATCAACCTTTTATCAGGTATATCCGGGGATTTATGTAATGTATAATGATTATCATATAACATGCGGTCCGGCTCGACAGATGGAATGTAAGCGGGCTATTATTATTGAGCATTGCAGGGAAGGTCGGGTAGAGTGGAAAACAGAAAAAGGGACTTACTGGTATCTGACTTCCGGTGATATTGTGTTGGATAGTTTTGGAACGAAGAATAAAAGTTGCCATTTTCCATTAAGTCATTATCATGGAGTAAGTGTTACGATTTTTCCAGATGAGGTAATGGAAACGTTAGGAGAGCTGTTAAGCTTTTTTCAGATTGACTTAGATGGATTGGAGAAATATTTTGAAGTAGATAAGTCACCTTTTGTTATTCGTAAAGGTACGGTATTAGAACATTTTTTCCAAGAGCTTTATCATGTACCGGATAATGTGCAAATAGAATATTTTCGCGTAAAAATTATGGAATTATTCGTTTTGTTAAAATCATTTGACAAGACGGAAATAGAGGAAAATAAATCATATTTTTATAAAACACAGGTGGAAAAGATAAAGGCGATTATGCAGTTGATGACTTCAAATCCAGAGGTGCATTATACCATGGAGGAACTGGCGGAACGGTTTGATTTATCTGTGTCAGCCTTAAAGAAATGCTTCAAGGGTGTATATGGTACAGCCATTTTTACATATATGAGAAATTTCAGAATGGATATGGCGGCTACTCTTCTTACACAGACGGATGAGTCGGTTACGGAGATTGCAGGCAAGGTTGGTTATACGAATACTAGTAAATTTGCGGAAGCTTTCAAATGTGCTAAGGGGAAGACACCGCTTGCATACAGGAAGCAGAAGCCAATGATGCCATCTGAGTAAAATGATTTATTACTGCATAGAAAAGATAAGATAATGATAATTACTGCTGTTTCAGTTGGAACAAAGCCTTTATATATGCGAAAAAGAATGCGTTCCCTAGAGCAAATAGGAAAAGCTTGTGTTTTTCATCATTCTATTATAAAATGATAATCGACAGTTCATTTGTACCATCCTGTCGTAAAACAAAACTAGGGCTACGAATCTAATAAAGATAACATAGTGACTTTTCTCTGGAAAAGACTGTGTTTTATTGGAAAGTAGTTTTATTTTAAGTAAAACTACTTTTTTTTGAATATTAGGAAATTGCTGTTACGTAGTGGTGGTTAAACAAGAATTTCGACAGAAATTCTTGCCAAAGTGCATGCGCTGGCATGCACTATTTTTATTGGGAATTGTTTACGCCAAGGGTATGAGACTGTGCGAAAATATATTCATTATAATAGGAGGAACGTATGAAAAAACAACAGACCAGAATAGAGATATTAAAGGAATGGGTGAAAAGGGAAAGAGAGGAAACACAAATTTTGCTGAGATGTATTCCGGCAACAACAGTTTCTTTATTTGTCGTAAGTGTTGTATGTATGAATTTGCTTGCGAATAAAACGTTGTTTCAGAATACTTATTTAGCTTTAGATGGAGGCTTTTTGATATCTTGGCTGTCTTTTATGTGTATGGATATGATTACGAAGTATTTTGGACCAAAGGCTTCGAATCGAATTGCTATCCTTGCATCGGTAATCAATTTGCTTACATGTGCGATTTTTTATATTGTAAGTATCATTCCGTCCAATGCAGATGACTATACTGCGTTAGACGAGATTTTTGGTGGTACATGGTTTATTTTATTAGGAAGTACGATTGCCTTTTTGGTGTCGGCAGCTATTAATAACTTTTTGAACTGGACGATAGGAAAAGCATTTCGCAAGAATCCGGATGGAAAGCTTGCATATGCAACACAGGCCTATGTGTCTACCTTTGTGGGGCAGTTCTTTGACAATTTGATATTCTCGC
This sequence comes from Lachnospiraceae bacterium, assembly GCA_036310845.1. Taxonomy (GTDB): domain Bacteria; phylum Bacillota; class Clostridia; order Lachnospirales; family Lachnospiraceae; genus COE1. The sequence goes on from JAXJRB010000216.1 coordinate 5,883, forward strand.
TCATTGTTTTTGCTGGATTTGCGCCGATATTTTGGGATGGATTTCACTGGACTGTTTTGCAATGTACGACATGTGCATTAACAGGAGCGGTAGCAGAACTGATCATGGAAATTTTGTTCTCGCCGATTGGGTTTCGCTTGGTTACAAAATGGAAGCAACTTAAAGTAGGACAGGAATATGTGGATTATGTGAAGGGAGAAAAATAGGAATGAAAATTTTGATAACAGGAACATCTCAGGGAATTGGAAAGGCGATTGCAGAACGATTTTTAAAGGATAATCATGAGGTGATTGGGATTGACAGACAGGAAGCGGCGTTAGAACAGGATGGCTATACACACTATCAGGTGGATGTCCGTGATTTTGATAAATTGCCAGAGATTTCGGATATTAATGTTTTAATCAATAATGCGGGCACGCAGAACGAAGATGACATTGATATCAATCTGAAAGCTGTGATTCGAATTACAGAAAAATACGGAATACAGGAAAAAATACATTCTATTTTAAATATTGGTTCGGCAAGTGCACATACGGGAGCAGAGTTTCCGGAATATTGTGCAAGTAAGGGTGGTATCTTAGCATATACGAAGAATGTAGCCATGCGTGTTGCTGGCTTTGGCGCGACTTGCAACAGTCTTGACCCAGGAGGGGTACTAACACCTTTGAATGCGTGTGTAATGAATGATGCTGCACTTTGGGAAGAAATCATGAATGAAACACCTTTGAAAAAGTGGGCAACGCCGGAAGAAATAGCAGAGTGGGCATATTTTTTAACTATGACCAATACATTTTGTACGGGGCAGAATATACTCGTTGATGGTGGGGAATCCATTAATTATAACTTTGTTTGGAAGGATTAAGTTTTACCAAGGCATTTATGAAGAGAAAATAGCAGAGTATGTCTGCTATTTTTTTTGTCAGTTGTTTACAAATAATGGATAGTGTGATACAACCTTGGTTAGATAAAACTAATACAAAGAGATTTTTATAGTAAGGTAAAACTCTTTGTGTAGACAGATTTTACAATGAAATAAGAGGAGTAATAATGATTATGAACAACAAATTGACAGTGAAAGACTTAATTAATGTAGGTGTATTTTCAGCACTATATCTTGTACTTTTCTGTGTAACAAGTTTTATAGGGTACGTTCCCATTTTGATGGTGATAGTACCGGTTTTATGTGCAGTTGTGGTAGGAATTCCGTTTATGCTATTCCTATCGAAAACACATGCATTTGGCATGGTAACAATTATGAGTATTATATTTGGAGTTTTTGAGGTGCTTATGGGGCGTCCATGGCCAGTATTGTTGATTACAGTAGGAGCAGGAGTGGTGACAGATTTACTTTTAAAGATTAAAGATTACAAGAGCATTAAAATGGGTATTATTGGTTCAGGAATATTCAGCATATGGATGGCGGGAATGTCTCTTCCAATGTTCTTTGGTTATCGTGAACCTTTTTTTGAGTCAATTCGTGCAGGTTATGGAGATGCCTATGCAGATATACTGTATAAGATAACTCCGGATTGGATGTTTTTTGCATCGTTAGTGATTTGTGTGATTGGCGGTATTTTTGGCGGCGTTCTTGGGGCGACGGTACTTAAGAAACATTTTAGGAAAGCTGGTATGGCATAATGCAGGTGATAGTTTCTTTTAAGGAAAGTGGTGTACGTTCTGTACTTGATCCACGTACGTCTTTAGTGGCGATTTTAGTAATTAGTATGGTAATGATGTGCGGTGGACTTAGTGGCGTTGAATACTATTTAAGGATTATCTGTTGGATGATCCCTTTTGCATTTTTGTTAGCGATGAAGAATTACAAAAAAGCTATTACATATTTTTGTCTTTATGTGTTTGCTACAGTAATAGAAGGAGCTGTGCTTCGGATTACAAGTGGCGGAGTGAATCTCTTTTTTGTTATCATTGCCGGAATGATATCAAGATTCTTAGCCCCCATGATTATGGGATATTGTGTTATGCAGTCTACCACTGTTTCAGAGTTTGTAACGGCGATGGAACGAATGCATGTTCCGCAGACGATAACGATTCCTTTGGCGGTCATGTTTCGATTCTTTCCGACGATAAGTGAAGAAACCAGAGCGGTTTCGGAAGCCATGCGCATGAGGCAAATAGCAGGGAAAAAGCAAAGTATAATAAAGAAAATGGAGTATGAGCTTGTACCGGTAATGATGGCAACAGTCCGTATTGCGGATGAGCTGTCGCAGGCATCTTTAACGAAAGGATTAGGAGGAGCGATAAAACGTACGCATATATGTGAGGTTGGGTTTCGCGTAAGAGATTATATGCTAATTGCCTTACTGGTTATAGTATTATTGCTTTTTGTGGTGTATTAATTATGATAGAAATGAAGAATGTAACATATTCCTACCGTGTAACCGACACGGTAGGAACACCTATGCTAAAAGTAGGTGTATTAGGACTTAATCTTACTATTAAAGATGGTGAATTTATTGTTTTGACTGGAAGCTCTGGATGTGGAAAAACAACCGTGTGTCGGTTAATAAATGGATTAATACCTCACTATTTTGAAGGTGAGAAAAGTGGCGAAGTCCTTTTGAATGGAAAAGATGTTTCAGCACAACCGATATATGAAACGGCACAGGTGGTAGGAAGTGTGTTCCAAAATCCGAGAAGTCAGTTTTTTAATGTGGATACAACGAGTGAGCTTGCTTTTTTTTGCAGAAAATCAGGGACGAAACGTGCAGTGTATTAAAGATTCGATGGAAGAAATGTCTGATAAGATGAATATGTCAAAATTGTTAGGGCGAAGTATGTTCAAACTTTCAGGTGGGGAGAAGCAAAAGATCGCCTGCGGAACGATTGCGGTAGCAGATTCTTCTGTGGTTGTGTTGGATGAACCCTCGTCGAATCTGGATAAGGATGCGATAGAGGACTTGCGAAAAACATTGGAAATGTGGAAGAAACAGGGAAAGACAGTTATTATTGCAGAGCATAGACTTTATTTTCTAAGAGAACTTGCAGATCGTGTCATTGTATTTGAAAATGGTGCGATAAAGAATGAAATAGTGGGTGAAGAATTTCGGAAACTGTCAGAGGAAGATACAAAGAAAATGGGACTTCGTTCGGTAATAAATGTGAGTGAATATCCGAAAGTTAAAGAGGAAGATACAGAAAACACAATACAATTGAAAGATTTCAAATTTACTTATCCGGATAAAATTCATGGGATTGCGATAAAATCCCTTACATTACCCCGAAATAAGATTATTGCGATTGTTGGACATAATGGGGCAGGGAAAAGCACTTTTGCAAGGACATTTTGTGGATTAAATAAGAAAGCAAAGGGAACCGTTTGTTTTGATGGAAAGTCAGTTCCAACTAGTAAAATGTTGGATTACTGCTATATGATTATGCAGGATGTAAATCATCAATTATTTACAGAAAGTGTTGAGGAAGAAGTATTATTAAGTGTACCGGAAAATCTACCTGATGAAGAAAGGGAGAGAATTGCGTTAGATGCGCTTGAAATGCTTGATATCGATCAGTATGCACAAATGCATCCGATGGCATTGTCAGGAGGACAAAAGCAACGTGTTGCTATAGCGAGTGGAATTGCAACGGATAAAGAATTCATACTTATGGATGAGCCGACTAGCGGACTTGATTATGTTCATATGAAACAGGTGGCAGAGGTTATGAAAAAACTCAAGGAAAAAGGAAAAACGTTATTAGTGATTACGCATGATAATGAATTGATTTCATGTTGTGCGGATTATGTGTTGAATTTAGAAAGAGCATAAATGATTTTAACAACAAAGACGGTGTGATATCAGCATTAGTAGTAGATAAAACAGTGATTGTAATCGCGCATAGACTCCAATCGATTTGTAATGCAGATCAGATTATTGTACTTGAGGATGGTCGGGTAAGGGAATCAGGTAATCATGAAGAACTCATACGAGCCAATGGTACATATAAGAAATTGTGGGATGAGCAGAACAAGGCAGGAAGCTGGCAGATATAAGATAATCCATTACAATATAGAAACCGCCGCTCTAGCACAAGACTAACCAAGGTTAGAAAAGCTAATTCATAGCACATTGTAGAATAAAAAAGTAGAAAAAATGAAAAGAAAAGTAATTGACGTCTAATATATGTTAGGTTATACTAACTTTTGCAATGTGTAATTTTATTTGTATCAATGAAAACAGAGGGCGAAAAATGCAGAAAAGGATGCAAGATAGCAAGAACAACGGGAAGAATATCAATTATCATAGAACAGAAATGCAGAAAGAAATAGTTATTCAACGATTACGGGAACAAGGGTGCAGGCTTACCAGACAACGTGAGATATTACTTGATATTATTTTGCAGAATGAATGTAGTAGTTGCAAGGAGATTTATTATAAGGCTGTGAATGCAGACACAAAAGTTGGTGTAGCTACCGTATATCGCATGATAAATACGTTGGAGGAAATAGGAGCAATCAGTAGAAAAAATTTATATAAAATTTCGTGCTGTCAAGATTGCGGTAAGGAAAATGTTTGTCAGATTGAGTTGGATGATCATACCTTTTGCAACCTTTCGGCACAGAGCTGGTACCGTGTAATTTCTGAAGGACTTAAGGTATGTGGGTATGTAAAGGGACAAAAGGTGACAAGTGTGATGATGGATTCCTGTGAGAATGTATGTTAAGGAAGGATGAGAAAAGTAAGGCGTTGAATAGATACAATTCCTTACTTTTTTTATGTGATAAAATAATGAGAATTTATACTCAATAAGAAGGATTGATTTACTATGCAAGTTGTGCTAACATAACCGTGGTTAGAGCATGCTAACTATGAATAAATCATGTGAAAGCTCCTTGGGGATGGTAACTGCTGAATGCTGTTTTCCGGGGAGCGATATAATACGCAGAAGAGAGCGTATGTTTAGTGAAAAAGCGGGTGCTGTGTTTAACATAGCTTCGTTAAATAGAGAAAGGATGGGTAATAGAATGAATTACTTACAGATTGAAAAGGTAATCGGCAGAGAAATATTGGATTCTAGAGGAAATCCAACCGTAGAGGCAGAAGTTATTCTGGTTGATGGAACAATTGGCAGAGGAACTGCTCCAAGTGGCGCTTCTACAGGCGAGTTTGAAGCGTTGGAGCTTCGTGATGGAGATAAGGGCAGATACTTAGGAAAGGGTGTCTCTAAGGCTGTTGAGAATATCAATACGATAATTGCAGAAACGATTAAGGGTATGGATGCCTCTGATATCTACACTGTTGATAAAGCTATGATAGAAGCAGATGGTACAAAAGATAAGTCAAATCTTGGAGCTAATGCTATTCTTGCTGTGTCAATTGCAACGGTAAGAGCAGCAGCAAATGCATTAGGCATTCCATTATATCGTATGCTTGGTGGTGTTTCCGGCAATCGTTTGCCAGTACCAATGATGAACATTTTAAATGGTGGAGCACATGCTGCAAATACGGTTGATGTACAGGAATTCATGATTATGCCTGTAGGCGCACCAAGCTTCAAGGAAGCGTTACGTTGGTGTGCAGAGGTATTTCATGCGTTAGCAGCATTATTAAAGTCGAAAGGACTTGCAACTTCTGTTGGTGATGAAGGCGGATTTGCGCCAGACCTTGCTAGCGATGAAGAAGCGATTCAGTATATACTAGAAGCTGTAAAAGATGCTGGCTATGAACCTGGTAAGGATTTTATGATTGCCATGGATGCGGCTTCCAGTGAGTGGAAAGGGGCAACAAAGGGAGAATACATATTACCAAAGGCTGGTACAAAGTTCACTTCCGAGGGCTTGATTGAACATTGGAAGCAGTTGGTTGAAAAATATCCAATCATCTCTATCGAAGATGCACTTGACGAAGAGGATTGGGAAGGCTGGCAGAAGCTTACCAAGGAGCTTGGTGATAAGGTTCAGCTTGTAGGAGACGATTTATTCGTTACCAATACAGAGAGATTAGCGAAGGGTATTGCACAGGGATGTGGTAACTGCATTTTAATTAAGTTAAATCAGATTGGTTCGGTATCAGAAACTTTAGAAGCAATTAAGATGGCTCATAAGGCAGGCTATACAGCTGTATCTTCTCATCGTTCCGGTGAAACAGAGGATACTACAATTGCAGATCTTGCAGTTGCGCTAAATACTTGTCAGATTAAGACAGGAGCACCAAGCAGAAGTGAGCGTGTGGCAAAGTACAATCAGCTTCTTAGAATTGAAGAAGAACTTGGCGCAGGTAGCGTATATCCTGGTATGGGGGCATTTAATGTTTCACGTTAATGTTATCGTTATAGATTATAGAAAGGAAGAGTAACTGTTTGGTAGAAACACACATTTACTGCGGATTTTGTGAAAAGGTAGTATATATGAGCTAAAATCCTATTTATGAAGTAAATTTGAGCTGTATTTTTGCAAGAAGCTATGAAGGTACTGAATAGTTACAAGAAAGGTTAGGAAAGTATGGATAAGGTATATATTGTATATTGGTCACAGACAGGAAACACACAGGCTATGGCAGAGGCGATTGCAAAGGGCGTAACAGATGCAGGGAAAGAAGCAGTATTAAAGTTTGTTACAGAGGCTTCTCTCGATGAATTGAAGCAGGCGAAAGCATTTGCACTTGGTTGTCCAGCCATGGGCGCAGAAGTGTTAGAAGAAATGGATATGGAACCATTTGTGGCTGATGTAGAAGCGTTTGCAACGGGTAAAACAATTGCATTGTTTGGGTCTTATGGCTGGGGCGATGGATTGTGGATGCGTGATTGGGTAGAGCGTATGAGTGGCGCAGGCGCAACGGTAATGAATGGTGAAGGCTTAATGTGTCAGGAAATGCCAGATGCTTCAGCACTTGCTGAGTGTGAAAGCCTTGGCAAGCAGTTAGCTGCATTATAATTAGATATAGAATAAAAGGTGTAGTATATGCTAGAAAGTGGGGTAGTCACTAATTGTGCACCAACGCTTGCAGGTATGAAAAGTGGAAATCTTTTCACTTATCGATATACTTCACGTGCGACAACTTTGGGTGAGATAAAGGACTTGAATAGAAAACTTAATGTGCGTGGTGTATATGTCGAAGCGTTGTTGTGGAGAAAAGAAACAGTTTTGATTTATACATATCGAAAAGCCTTTTTGGCGCGAGATTTGCAGAAGCAGGACGTAAGGGAGTTGCTTGCATCCTATGGCTATCGAGAATATGGCATAATCTCTTGTTTAAAAAGATTGAAAGAGCGATTGACAGAATATGACTGCTTTCCACATGAAATAGGTATTTTCTTAGGTTATCCGTTAGAAGATGTGATAGGCTTTATAACCCATAAGGGAAAGGACTGCAAGCTGTGCGGAATCTGGAAGGTATATGGAAATGTGGCAGAGGCAGGAACGGTATTTCAGAAACTGAAAAAGTGTAGTGATATTTATGTAAAAGTATTTCATGAGGGTAGAAGCATTACGCAAATGACAGTTTGTACATAGTTTTATAATACTCCTTATACGGAAAAAGCCTTGAATGTGTTTTGTTCAAGGCTTTTTTTTCAAGGAAAGTGCTCGAAATGTAGTAAGCGTTAAACAAGAATTTCGATAGAAATTCTGTAGCAAATACTTAAAAAACATTATCGAATCAATTTCGAAACAATATGCTTGTCAACAAAGCTGATGGCAGGACCAATTGTAAATGCCATAATAATGGTAATCAAGCCAATTTTCTCGCCTAAAAGAATACCGAGAATAGTAATGCTGATATCCCATCCCATTCTAATTAGTTTAAATGGTATATTTACAAGCTTTTTGCTAATCATATTTGGTATGGCATCGTATGGTGCAATTCCTTGTTCAATGGAAATATAGATAGCAACTGCAATAATAAAGAGTGCTAGAATAGGAATTGTAATTAGAAGTCGATTGAGCATGGTATCAAAAAGGTCAGCAGGTAATAGCATGCCATTAATCCATGAAAAGAAGTCATAGCTATAGCCTACAACAAACATATTGGCAAGTGTTCCCCATCCAATCTGATCTCTGCCAAACAAAAAAACAAAAAGAAAAAGAAAGCTGTTAAATAAAGCCTGCCAGTTACCTAGAGATAGGCCAAGTGATTTGGATATGCCTAGGTTGAATGTGGTACAAGGGTCTGTGCCAAAGGAGGTTTTATCTAAAAAGGATAAGCAAAAGCCCAAGATAATAACAGATAACAAAAGCCAAAACAATTCTTTTTTAGATACGTTTCTGAATTTCATGATAAGGTCCTCTTTCATTTTAGTTAATTTTATTATAGCGGATAAATTTTGTTTGTAAATCTTATTGTGCGACTAAACTTGAATTTAACGCATATTTAATGATGATATAATATGCGTTTTCAACACTTGACAAAAACGAATATATGTTCGTATAATGTATAAAAGATAAGCGCATTTTTTAGGAGTGGTGAAGTAGGAGGTTTACATGGAGAAGAGTGCCAATCCCCAAAAGACATTATACAATGATAAAAAATATGTTACTCCATCTTGGCAAAGGACATATATATGTATTGATTTCAAGTCTTTTTATGCTTCGGTAGAATGTGTAGATAGAGGGCTTGATCCAATGACAACCAATCTTGCGGTAGCAGATCCGGAACGCAGTGAGAAAACGATATGTCTTGCCATTTCACCATCTATGAAAGCTCTTGGTATTAAGAACCGTTGCAGAGTTTTTGAAATACCTAAAAATGTAAAATATATTATGGCTCCGCCACGAATGAAACGCTATATCGAAGTTTCAGCAGATATTTATGCAATTTATTTGAAATATATAGCCAAAGAGGATATTCATGTCTATTCGATTGATGAGGCATTTATGGATGTGACGGACTATCTAAAGCTTTATAAAATGGAACCAAAAGAGTTTGCTGTGAAAATCATGGACGAGATAAAGAGTCAGACAGGAATTGTTGCAACTGCAGGAATTGGTACGAACTTGTATTTGGCCAAGGTAGCACTTGATATTACGGCAAAGCATGTGAGAGATAATATTGGGTATCTTGATGAAGAGAAGTATTGCAAGACGTTGTGGAACCATAGACCACTTACTGATTTTTGGAGAATAGGTTCAGGAACAGTGAGAAGGCTGGGACAGATTGGTATTGTGACGATGGGAGATATTGCTCATGCAAATGAAGATATGCTCTATAAGTTATTCGGAGTGGATGCGGAGCTTTTAATTGACCATGCATGGGGAAGAGAGCCGGTAACCATGGCAGACATAAAGGCATATAAACCAAAGAGTACATCTGTTTCGAGTGGACAGGTGCTTGCAAGAGATTACAGCTTTGAAGAATGCAAGCTGATTGTAAAAGAGATGACGGATGCTCTATGTCTTGAAATGGCAGAAAGGCAACTTGTAAGTAAATCGATAGGATTGATGATAGGGTATTCTAATGAGGAGGAATTAAAATCAGTAAACGGTAGTATAACATTGTTAACCAGTACCAATTCTTATCGTGAGATAATACCACACATGCTTACTTTGTATGAGCGTATTGTAGAGAAAGATAAGTCAATTCGCAGGTTAAGTGTATCGTGTAATCAAGTAAGCGAAGAAGGCGAAAATCAACAACAGACTCTTTTTTCAGACCAAAGAGAATTCGAGCGTGATAAGAAGCTACAAAAAGCAACCTTAGAGATAAAAAAACGTTTCGGTAATAATGCATTAGTTCGCGGCATGGACTTACAGGAGGAAGCAACGACAATGGAGAGAAACAGACAAATAGGAGGGCATAAGAGTGGCGAATAACAGACCGAAAATGGATCGAGCAGATAGGGCAAAGCAGTTTATGCCTTTTGATGCTCTAAAGGGATTTCGAGAGGCTCTTGCGGAAAAAGAGAGGCTGATAGAAGAACAGCGAGAAAATGGTCAACAGAATAGCTGCGAAGAGTTGTAAAAATAGCTTGCAAATTGGTCTTTTTGCGATATAATGAACAAGAAGTGAAATAAAAGTTTACTTGTTATGTGAACGAGTGAACCAATCATACAATAGGGGAGCACACTGAAGTGGCTGAGAGTAAGCTGATTGGCTTAGACCCATAACCTGATTTGGATAATGCCAACGTAGGGATATATTGAACGCTACTTTTAGTGAAAAGTGCTTTTTAGGCTTAGAATGGGCGGATATACTACTTTGTTTGGTATACCGCTCTTTTTTTAGTCGTTTGGAAGTGCACAAAACGCAGTAGCGCAAAACAAAAATTGCGTAAGAAATTCTTGTGCAATAGGAAATTACGCTAACTTAGTGTAGATAAGAAAGATTTGTTATCTCCCCCATTGTACTACCAAAAAGGAAAGGATGTTTCAAATGAAAGAATACACAACACAAATGGATGCAGCTAGAAAAGGGTTGATAACACCTCAGATGAAAAAGGTTGCCAGTAAGGAGCATATAGCAGAAGAACAGCTTAGACAGTTAGTGAGTGAAGGAAAGGTGGTTATCTGTGCAAATAAAAAGCATATTTGTCTAGAACCGGAAGGGATAGGAAGCATGCTTCGAACCAAGATTAACGTAAATCTAGGTGTATCAAGAGATTGTAAAAATTATGATATGGAAATGCAGAAGGTACTGAGCGCAGTAGCACTCGGAGCAGAAGCGATTATGGATTTATCTAGTCATGGAAATACGCAACCATTTCGTCAGAAATTAGTCGCAGAATGTCCGGCTATGATAGGTACAGTACCTGTATATGATAGTGTGATTCATTACCAAAGAGATTTGGCATCTTTGACAGCAAAGGATTTTATAGATGTGGTACGTTTGCATGCAGAGGATGGTGTAGATTTTGTGACGTTGCACTGTGGTATTACGAGAAAGACCATTGAACAGATTAAAAAGCACAAAAGAAAGATGAATATTGTGAGTCGTGGAGGAAGTCTTGTTTTTGCATGGATGAGTATGACAGGGAATGAAAATCCATTTTATGAGTATTATGATGAAATTTTGGATATCTGTGAGGAGTATGATGTGACCGTATCGTTGGGAGATGCGTGTAGGCCAGGATGTCTTGCAGATGCCACAGATGTATGCCAAATAGAAGAGTTAGTTCGGTTGGGAGAACTGACTAAGCGTGCATGGGAACATAATGTACAGGTTATGGTAGAAGGACCAGGACATGTTCCATTGAATCAGGTTGCAGCAAATATGGAGATTCAAAAAAGCATTTGCATGGGAGCGCCATTTTATGTGTTAGGTCCTTTAGTTACAGACATTGCACCAGGGTATGATCATATAACAGGAGCCATTGGTGGAGCAGTAGCGGCCATGAATGGAGCTGCATTTTTGTGTTATGTGACACCGGCAGAGCATTTAGCATTACCAAATATAGAGGATGTAAAACAGGGAATTATAGCCTCTAAGATTGCAGCACATGCTGCAGACATAGCAAAAGGCGTACCGGGAGCAAGAGATATCGATGACAAAATGGCAAATGCACGCAGAAATCTTGATTGGGAGGAACAGTATGCTTGTGCACTTGATCCTAATACCGCAAGAATGATACGTGACAGCAGAAGTCCAGAGGATGATCATAGTGATACATGTAGCATGTGTGGAAAATTTTGTGCAGTTCGTAGTATGAATAAGGCATTGGCAGGAGAATACATAGATATCCTATAAAGGAGCAGATGAAGCAGGAAGCAATAGAATCCAAAGGCTATGTAGAGAATACAATATTCCATTCATAGTTAATGATTATGTGGAATTAGCAAAGGACATCGGATAAGGCAGCTTTGCAAAAACAGAAGAAAGGTAGGTAAAAAATATGAAAACAGCATTAACAATCGCCGGAAGTGATTCGAGCGGAGGCGCCGGTATTCAGGCAGATATGAAAACGATGACGGTACATGGTGTTTATGCCATGAGCGCACTGACTGCGTTGACAGCTCAAAATACAACAGGAGTAACCGATATTTTAGGAATAGAAGCAACATTTTTAGGTAGTCAGTTAGATAGTATTTTCACAGATATTTCCCCGGATGCTATGAAATTGGGAATGATTTTTTCGGCAGAACAGGTCTCTGTCATTGCACAGAAGCTGAAAAAATATCAGGCTGAAAACATCGTTATTGACCCTGTTATGGTAGCAACTAGCGGTTCCACGCTTACCAATGATGAAACAGTAGAAGCGTTGAAAAAGCAGTTGTTACCAATGGCGACTGTAATCACTCCGAATATTCTAGAAGCGCAAGTGCTTTCTGGAATGGAAATAAGAAATGAAGAAGACATGATAAGAGCGGCAACATATATATATGAAACGTATGGATGTGCGGTACTTTGTAAGGGCGGACATTTACAAGGACATGCCAACGACTTACTGATAATCAATGGAGAAAGGCACTGGTTCTACGGAAAAAGGATAGAAAATCCCAATACACATGGAACTGGCTGTACTCTCTCCAGTGCCATTACAGCGAATCTTGCAAAAGGAAATGAACTTGTGAAAGCAGTTGAATTAGCAAAACAGTATGTGACGGGCGCAATTGAAGCAGGACTTAATCTTGGAAAAGGCCGAGGGCCTCTTAATCATGTATATACCTTTTCTTTCGGGCAGAAGTCAAAATGACAAATTATATAAAACTTTACACATTAAAGCTAATGTAAGAATGTAGGGAGTAAAATATTTGCATTCATGGCATTTATGGATTTTAACATTTCATGATTTCTTTTGCACTTGGCATTCTACAAAGAATTTAAAGTGTAAAATCATGGTAAGAAAGGCGAAATAAGAAATGAAAAAAACAAACATAAAGAAATTAACCGTAACAGCAGGCTTCGTAGCAATTGCAGTAATAGGATCCTTATTTTCCGTTCCGGTATTCGGTTCGAAATGTGCACCCATACAGCATTTAGTAAATATTCTATGTGCAGTCCTTTTGGGGCCGTGGTATAGCGTGTCAGCAGCATTTCTCGCAAGCTTGATTCGAAATATGTTCGGACTTGGTACACTGCTGGCATTTCCAGGGAGCATGTGCGGCGCTTTTCTTGCGGGAATGCTGTACCGTTATGGAAAAAAACTTTGTCTTGCATACCTAGGAGAGGTGCTTGGAACAGCTCTCTTAGGTGGAATGCTGTCGTTTCTGGTAGCGGTGTTTTTTCTAGGAAATAAAACAGCGGCATTGTTTACATTTGTGGTACCATTTTTAATCAGTACGCTAGGAGGTGCAATTTTGGCGGTTATTATTATGGTTAGCATGAAAAGGTCAGGAATATTGGAACGAATGAAGGAACAGCTACAATAAGCAAAAATCCCATCGTTGAAAGCGACTATAAGTGGATTATTGTATGCTATCTTTGATTCCTCGTAATTATAAAGATACTGAATAATTACGGTTTGATACATAAGAGAGATCAGATAGAAAGAAGTTGCGAATGAACAAAGAACATAAAATAGAAGATTTTAGTATAGAAATCAGAGAACAAAGACCGTTTGTACACTGTATTACAAATCATGTAACCGTAAATGATTGTGCCAATATTTTGTTAGCAGTTGGAGCCTCACCAACGATGGCTCATCATCCTCTAGAGGTAGAAGAGGTTACACAAGGCTGTCATAGCCTTGTGTGTAACCTTGGGGCGACGGATGACTATGAGGCAATGCTGATTGCAGTGGGGGTAGCAGGAAAAGCAGGACATCCGATAGTGGTAGACCCTGTGGGTGTCGGATGTTCAAGATTTCGAAGAGAACAGTTTTGGAAAATGATAAAACAATCACGAATAGCATGTATTCGTGGCAATCTGTCGGAGATTAGAGCTCTTTGGGATAATCAGGCAACAACACTAGGAGTGGACGCGGCAGAAGATATGCAAACACTGGAAGAGAAAGACAGACTGGTAATAGAATTTAGCAAAAAAGTAGGGAGTATTGTAGTAGCTTCAGGAGAAACAGACATTGTTTCGGATGGTGTGCAGTGTGTGCATATTACGAATGGTAGTAACCTGATGACAAAAGTGACAGGTTGTGGTTGTATGTCCTCTGCTCTGATTGGTGCATATCTGGCAGTGGAAAACCGTGTAGAGGCAGTTGTAGCGGCTTGCACAAGGATGGGAAGGCTTGGTGAGCTTGCAGAGCAGAGAACAAAAGAGTTGGGGGGAGGAACTATGACTTTTCGGATGTTGTTAATAGATGAGATATCAAAGAGGTAGTTGTGTCATTTTTGAAAGGGAGATAATAACAAGAGAGTATATTATGTTACTGTTCACACAGCACTTAGTTAAGCAAATTAAGGATGGATTTTTGTACGTTACTGGAACGGAGTGAACAGTAACTATATTATCATTATGCTTGTAAAGAAAATATGTAGCGATTCGTTACTTGCAAAACATGTGAGCAATTTTTATAATGATAGAGTAATGATTAAGAGGTTATTTTGAAAATCTTCCATGTTTCTACATGATGGTATATCTCAAAATACCAGGATTTCAAAATTTTGATTATAACTAACCATTTAGATAGGTCGAAGTATTTACGCCTGATACCTTAAGGAAATGATAGGATAAGCATAAATCATATCGCAATTGTGAAGCTATGGAATACTTATTTAACAAGGAATCATTACAGAATCAAACATGTTTGAGAGTGATATATAATGAAAAAGTTAAAGAAAAGAATGAACAAAGCCATGTTTTTTACCATTTTAGCACTGGCATGGCCAACCATGCTGGAGCAACTTATGCAGACAGTAGTTCAGTACATCGATACGGCAATGGTAGGCTCTTTGGGAACACAGGCAACTGCAGCTGTTGGAGCAACTAGTACCGTGAATTGGTTGATAGGAAGTACTATTTCAGCTATTAGTGTTGGCTTTTTATCTTATATAGCGAGGGCATTTGGAGCAAAAGATAAGGAAGTAGCTAAATGTGCAGCAGCACAGGCGGTACTGGTAGTTGTTATAGTAGGAGCTCTTGTTACGATTATTACATTGTCATTGAGTGGAATGATTCCAATCTGGATGCAGGTTGATGAGAGTATTCAGGCGATGGCATCACAGTATTTCTTTATAATATATATGCCTATGCTATTTAGAACGGCAAGTATTATCTTTGGAACGCTTCTTCGTGCAGCAGGGGATACGAAGACTCCTATGAAAATAGGTGTTTTGGTGAATCTGACAAATGTTGTATTGAACTTTTTGTTGATTTATCAGACTAGGGAGCTTTCAATATTGGGAATAACCTTTATCATGCCTGGAGCAGGACTAGGTGTCATCGGTGCGGCAATTGCCAGTGCAATTGCGTTTACGGTAGGAGGCATTTGTATTACGATTGTATTGTGGAGGCATCCTCTTGTTTCACCACGAGGAAAAAGTTTTAGACCGGATATGAAGATTTTAAAGCCGTGCCTTACAGTGGCTTTTCCAAATATGTTGCAACGATTTGGGACCTCACTAGGTTATGTCTTTTTTGCTTCTATGATTAATTCGATTGGTGAAGTGGCAACAGCGGCACATACGATTGCTAATACAGTGGAATCAGCATTTTATATACCAGGATATGGTATGCAGACAGCAGCTGCAACGCTGGCAGGAAATGCTTATGGGGCCAATGATAAAAAGAGAATGGATGATCTTGGAGCAATGTTTATTCCAATTGAAATTGTGTTGATGATTTTTTCAGGCGGGGTGCTGTTTTTGTTTGCACCGGATTTGATGAGAATTTTCTCAACAAGTGAGGATGTTATCGGACTAGGAACGACGGTTCTTAGAATGGTAGCAGTTTCAGAACCATTTTATGGATTTTCTATTATTATAGAGGGAATGCTGCAAGGTGTTGGCAAGACCAAGGAGCCTTTTGTTTATAATATTATTGGTATGTGGATGATTCGTATCGTAGGAACATTTATCTGTACACAACTTTTAGGATTTGGACTTGTAGCAGCATGGGCATGTATGATACTACATAATCTTTTATTATTTGTACTGTTTTTCATCTGCTATCTGAGAAAAACGTGGAATCCTTTGTATGAAAAACAAAAAAAGCATAGGGAATAGAAGGAAAGACGCACGCGAGAGTGCGTCTTTTCATATATTAAAGGTAATAGAAGTGATTGTTAAATTCAAGGTTAGCTGAGTATTATTCAAGGTTGTGAGCACTCCTTTTTCGGCATTGTGTATAGCAAATATGCCTCAAATGCAAACCCGCTTGTTTGGTATTTCCTAAATGGAGCGTTCGGCATGTTTGATTAGTCCTGCTCTCCGAAAACTCGCCCTGCTAACGCAGTGCTCAGACAGTTCTCCAAGCAGGACTTCATGCCTCCTTGCTCCATTAAGGAAATAGCACAAACCGCTCCAAAGCATTTTCAGCATATTCATTTGCTTTGCTCCAAGTTTTGAAGGAGTGCAATCAAG
>JAXJRB010000217.1:0-4154 GCA_036310845.1 Lachnospiraceae bacterium
TCTATTAAATTGTCACCTCACTTGGATGCACGAACCACACTCAGGTCATGACTCCTGAATTGTTGATGCAATGTTTGGATTTCGGTTTGATTTGTCAGCGCTGCCTTATCATATACCGATTTTAGGTATAAAAAAATAAGGACTAAATTAGTGCTAACCCATTGATTTTACTGGGTTTCTCTAACTTTGTCCTTATTATAACATGGTCATCTTGGAACGGATGTATTTGCTCGAACTTCACATGAAAATCCAGAATGTCTTCAAAGTTTTTTTCTTCCTTGGCATTGTATTCTGTCAGCAATGCTTTCATCTTATTGGCAACTTCTTCCGGAAGAGCAGTACCCATACCGCCAACCTCATTTGGAAGTTTCTTATAATCACCAACCACAAACCACTCTTTCCTAGAATCACTTGTGCCATTCTTCAAAGTTAAGTGAAGTTCTTTGATAAACTTCTCGGTCAATACACTTTTTGCATTGTCAATAATCATGTCAATACAACGAAAATGATTTGCTGTTTCAATCACGTCGTCCACATTAAGAACTTCATTTTCTACACCTATAGTGTTTGTTTCAAAAATATATCTGGTCTGATCGTGAGTCAGGCGACTACCTTCGATATGGTTTGAATTATATGTCAAATCGATTTGTGTCTTATGGTAAATTCCACCAGAGTATTTGCTTGTTTTCTGTTCTTTCATAATATCCAACAGAGTAATCGGTTCCTCTTTTCTCTTGTTAGTACGCTCCGGTTTCTCTGCATTTTCAGGAATATTCCAAATCTTTCCGGTAAGGAACGCACCGATTACACGTCCTTGAGCGCAATAATTTCTAACACTGCGTTCTGACACATTCCATTTTTTTGCTATTTCAGTAACTGAAAGGTATCGCATCTGCTATCCTCCATCACAAATAAAATACTACACTAATCTAATGTATAGTATATCACATTATCGGCAAAAATATCAACGCACTCATCTTATAAGAGTTTTATTTTTGCCGATAGTATAAAATTTTATTTTTCCTGCATAACTCGTAGTCATGCTAAATCATATCAAACCTATCATTTCTCATATATTTATTTCCACGCTCTGAAATGCCATTCTCTTTATTAATTTATCCAATTCCATTTCCTTCACCCTTTCTCCCCTTCATTTGCCTCTTCCATCTCAAGCTGTTCCTGTCCTATTCCGTCTTCAAACCGCACTCGCAGTACTGCCTGCGGCCAGTTAACCGAAACATATGCCCGTTTATTCTTAGCTTGTGCTTCCTTGTCAAAAATCTCCATAAGCTCTCTCAGGATTTCTTTTGTCAGGTATCCTCCACGCCAATGAAATAGCAATACTTTTCCTTTTTTCACTGCCTGCTTTGTTCGATTCTGCACCTCGTCCATTGTAGTCCATGAGATTTTCTTCTCTTTATAATAGAAATGATCGCTGTCACTGCAAGCCGGTACTTTCCAGATGACAGGTTCATGGTCTCGGAAAATCTGCTTGTCTGATAGATTCACATAGTCGTAACGCACGGTATCATCTTTGGAAAGTGTGTTGTCAAAAGTTACATCCAAATGGTAATACTGTCCGTTAATACGTATTACATTCCAAGCATGTCTGTATTTAATACCCTTGTCCGGATTCGCCTCAGACAAAGCGATGATACACCAGATATTCAATTCATCGCATAATATTTTTACAGCCTTTGCTATTCCTTCACATACAGCAACACCATTTCCCAATGCGCCGATGATTTCATGAGAATATTCCTTCTTCAACTTATCATACTTCACATTTTTTACAAGAAAGTCATGTATAAAAAGCTCTTTTCCCTTCTCATCCAAATTTGCCGCCTGATGAGCCAGTTTCTTTACCCTTGACTCCATCGCCTGGCAATGCTCCTTGATTTTATTTTTTGTGAAAAGATACTGTGGTATCATCTCCACTGCTGTAGAATCCGCATAATGCCTATAAGAAAAAGTCACCGAATAAAATATAGCCGGACAGTCCATGCGAATCATAAAATAGATATCTGATAATTCTTTCCGCGAGAGCATTGGTACCGCAAAGGAATCCTGAAGATTCAGCAATCCTTCCTTTATGGCATAATAAGCTCTCTGCTGCTCTTTATTTAATTGGTCATAATAGTAATTTCCTGCCTTTGCCATATTTCCTCCATCATTGTATTTCCAAAACGCATATTAATAGACTAACCAGATTCCTCCGGTTAGCCTATCTTCTAACTTTCTATTCAACTAATGAAAACTTTTCACCCAATTAATCAAAGATCCTTGATGTGTGTTTTCACGAACGGTTCCAATCATATAGTCAGTTACAGGACCATTCTTTCTCATCTTCTCAAGAATTGCTTCTTGAAGCTCCTCTACTGTCATATCTTCGTAGGCTTTATTCTCATCTACTACTACTTTTTTAGCTTTTGGTTCAGCCTTAGGCTCCTCTTTCGGCTGCTTCACCGGTTCCTCTGCCTTTGGTTTCTCTTTTTTCGGTTCTTCCTTTTTTGGTTCTTCTACTACCTTCACCGGCTCCGGCATTTTTTCTATTACCACGGTCTTTACCGGTTCAAAGCTAGCATCAACCATTTCGACAGGAAGCCATATTTCACCAGAGTTTGCAGACACCTTAACCTGAATGCGTCCGCCTTTGGCAGATACTTTTTCACCAGTCAATGCTCCGACATATTCTGTGGAATTTCCAGCCTCTACATCAAGCACAGCATCATTGTCTGCATTGTTAACCGTTGTAATCACCGATTTGCCCTCAAAAGTTCTTGCATAAGCAAAATGTGTATTCTGGAGCAGTAACTCCTTGTAATCTCCATAGCATAAAGCCGGTGTGTTTTGGCGAAGCTTTCCAAGTGCTGCAACAAGCTTTGTACAAGGATTTGTATCCACTGCATCCTTATAATCTTCATAGTTTAGTGCAGGTCTTAAAGAATCATCCGAAGTACGTTCCTTGCGTCCTTCTATACCAAACTCAGAACCATAGTATAAGGACGGAATACCCGGTAATGTATAAAGCATCACATGTACCGGAACGAAATGAGCCTTATTACTTAACTTGGTATAAATACGTTCTACATCATGATTATCTACAAAGCTGTAAAGATTTAGGTTGTTTCCTACCATGCCACCAACATATTGGATGGTATGAGCTACTTCAAAATAATTGTGGTCGTTATGGCCAGAATACAATGCTTTATGAAGCATATAATTTGTTACCGAATGAAGTGTTCCCTCATTTGCCCAACGGGAATAATTTCCATGGATTACTTCTCCCATAAGCCAAAAATCAGGTTTTACTTCATTTGCCACTGCACGAAGTGCTTTCATATATTCAAAGTCCATAACATCTGCAGCATCCAGACGTATGCCATCAACATCAAATTCTTTTACCCAGAAACGGATTACATCGCAAATATAATCCTTGACTGCCGGATTATGCTGATTTAATTTTGCTAAAAGATCGTAGCCTCCCCAGTTTTCATAAGAAAAGCCATCATTATACGAATTATTCCCACCAAAGTTCACATTACAATACCAGTCTTTGTATTGCGACTGTTCTCTGTTTTGTTTTATATCCTGAAATGCAAAAAAATCACGACCGGTGTGATTAAATACACCGTCAAAAATCACTCGAATTCCCTGCTTGTGACATTCTGCCACAAAATTCGTCAAATCCTCATTGGTTCCAAGTCTGCTATCTAACTTTTTATAGTCTGTCGTTTCATAGCCATGTCCTACCGATTCAAAAAGCGGTCCAATGTAAATTGCGTTACATCCTATCTCCTTAATATGCGAAATCCATGGAAGTATTGCATTTAACCGATGTACCGGTTCTCCATAAGAATTCTGTTTGGGTGCTCCTGTTAGCCCCAACGGATATATATGATAAAAAACTGCCTCATCATACCACGCCATGTTTATTTCCTCCTCGTCATAAGAAAAATAGTGGATACTAGCTCATGCTCCATATATATAGCATAATTTAATATGTCCATATTGTCTACAAAATTTATTACAAAGAACAAAGAATGTGCAAAGCACATTCTCGCGCCGAGCGCGGTCGCTTGCGACATATCACAACTTCGCGCGAGTGCGCATCCTCGCGGAGCGTTTTTAATATCTAGGAATGAACTTTCACA
>JAXJRB010000218.1:0-2265 GCA_036310845.1 Lachnospiraceae bacterium
TCATTATTGCGGATACTGTTTATATTAAACTCTCCACGAAGCATATAATCAAGAAAAGGAACCAAGAACCATGTGCTCAGTACCAATGCAATGGCAACTGCCTTAATCCCTGCCAGCAATACTTCCTTGCAAAATACTCGCTTTGCATACAGAATCACAACACCTGCAAGTACCATACATACAATCTCTGCTGTCAAAATATGGCTCTGCAGAATACATGCCATGCTAACTCCAAGAATAACCGATCCTTTTTTCAGATTCTCTTTTTTCTTCTCTTCATCCAGAAGCAATACACATGCATATATGAGTAAAGGCAGAAACATCATTCCGGTATATTCGCCTACGGCACCTCTTGTATAAAGATTCACTAAACGGTAGGAAGACATACTATACAGGAAACCACCAAATGCTCCTATATATGGATTTCGAAAGATTTTCCCAAAGCTATAGCCTGCTATCATTAACGTCGCCATGTTACAAAACACAAGATAGCCTTTATACGCATTCTGTAAGGAAAAACCAAGCAATCTCAAAAACGCTGCCAAATATACAAATAAATCACCATAAAACACAGACACCGCGTAGCCATAGTCATCATACCATACCGGCTGAATCTTTACCGGAAATTGCCCATTTCGCATCCCTTGGGCAAGTCCTTCGATACGCATCAGATGAAAATAAATATCATGTCCCCGAATGAGAAAATCATTCATAAGTGGAATCGATGCTGCTATGATAAAAATAATATATAGTAATAGACACTTCTTGTTTTTCATGTTCATCTTCTCTTATCATTTACTAATCCGCTTTAAACGCGCATTTACAAAACATGTTACTGTTTCCTTCTGCTCCGCAAACCATTTCTTCCAGTACAGTCTGGAGCTAATTCCTAACGCCTTTGCTTCCTGCAAACCCTTATGATACTTAATAATAAACTGTTCTGTAAAATATCCTCTACAATTCTCACTATCCTGTAACTGATACTTTGTGTACATATAACGATAGTCATTGTAAATTCGCTCATCTCTCTCTGAAAAGGTTTCTGTGTACTGATTCTCATGAACTCCTACACAAATGAGTGGCTCTTTGGTATAGGCAAACTTTTCACTCTTTTTCAGCAGTTCGAAATACAAAAACATATCCGAAGCCCAGTTACTCTGTTCATCAAACATGGACAGTTCTGTTCCTCTTCGATAAATGCTCGCACTTGGAGTTCCTATTTGGTTTCCTAAAAACAGATTGCGATAATCCGTTCTTAGCCCATCAATAAATGCATCCGAAGCATGGCGGTCATAGGAATCCTTTACGTTCTCCTTCGCCAGATGCTTTACTCCCTCTGCATTAGAACCGGCCAGCATAACCTGTCTGCTGCCACAGAATGCAAGTGACGCCTCCGGATTCTCATCGAGCATGGTCACAAATTTTCCAAGACTCTTACAATCCGTAAACCAATCATCACTGAACATGATTTTGATATACTCACCTTTTGCCATTCTGATAGGCGCATTCCAATTAATAATATGTCCTAATCTCTTTTCATTATGGACATATCGTATCTGCTCCTCTCCGTACTGCTCCTGATAGTCGTTTACCACTTTAGCAATCTCACCATTTGTGGAGTCATCCGATATATTTACTTCAAAGTCTTTGTATTCCTGTTCATATATGGATTCTAACAGATGCTTTACTTCATCTGCATTGTTATATGTCGGAACACATATAGATACCTTTGGCATACTCTGCTCCTATCTACCTATCAGTTTCTTCACAATTCGCTTTAATCCAACCTCAACCTTATGACACGCATTTCGACATATCACTTTTATATGTCGCAATTTCTTCTCTGTTTCTTTCTCTTCCTGCATAATCAGATAAGAGAGTTCCTCTTGATGCTCTCGAACATAGACTGGAAAACTCTCATCAATTTCACAGCGGATAAACTTCGCATCTCTACCAAAGATATCCTTACCATCCTTAATCTGGTCTGTTACCTGATTTAGAACATGCTTAGAATTATACTCCTGATGTGCTGCTGAGATTACCTTCTCCTGGACACGTTTCTTGATATCCTTCTCGCCATGTCCACCCATGTAGCCAAAGTGCCATCCGCCGTCCTCAACGCGGATGCCAATTTCCTTGCGCTCTGGAAAACGAAGCTCTCCAAGCATCAAATTCTGCTCACGAAGAAGCTTATAACTGCACATTTTAGAGCCTATCCATTTCTTTCGCTCTACACCTTCAAATTCTCCGGCATAAGATAATAGA
>JAXJRB010000219.1:0-3021 GCA_036310845.1 Lachnospiraceae bacterium
ATTTGCCGATGTGGCTCAATTGGCAGAGCAGCTGATTTGTAATCAGCAGGTTATCGGTTCGAGTCCGATCATCGGCTTTATACAATTTCATATTGATTTTGTATTATGGGCAGATTCCCGAGTGGCCAAAGGGGACAGACTGTAAATCTGCTGCAACTTGCTTCGATGGTTCGAATCCATCTCTGCCCATTCTTCTTTTGAAGATTTTGCCCAGTTAGCTCAGTTGGTAGAGCAGAGGACTGAAAATCCTCGTGTCTCTGGTTCGATTCCGGAACTGGGCACTTATATGGGATATTAGCTCAGGTGGTAGAGCACTTGACTTTTAATCAAGTTGTCCGGGGTTCGAATCCCCGATGTCTCATTTATAATTCAATATTCCGAGGAAAAATTTATCGGGGTGTGGCTCAGCTTGGCTAGAGCGCCTGGTTTGGGACCAGGAGGTCGCAGGTTCGAATCCTGTCACCCCGATTTGATGCGGGTGTAGTTCAATGGTAGAACACTAGCCTTCCAAGCTAGATACGTGGGTTCGATTCCCATCACCCGCTTTTCTGTCTTTTATACAGATGATTCGTGTGTGTAGCTCAGCTGGATAGAGCACTTGGCTACGGACCAAGGTGTCGGGGGTTCGAATCCTCTCACGCACGCTATATGTGTCCATAGCTCAGCTGGATAGAGCACCGGCCTTCTAAGCCGGGTGTCGGGGGTTCGAATCCCTTTGGGCACATTGTGAGATTAGAGCACTGCCTTATCTCGATATGGTGGGTATAGCGCAGTTGGTTAGCGCGCCAGATTGTGGCTCTGGAGGCCCAGGGTTCGAATCCCTGTATCCACCTTTTTGGGCTATCGCCAAGCGGTAAGGCACAGGGTTTTGATCCCTGCATTCGCTGGTTCGAATCCAGCTAGCCCAGCTAGATTTACAACAGCGCGAATAAATAATATGGGATATTAGCTCAGGTGGTAGAGCACTTGACTTTTAATCAAGTTGTCCGGGGTTCGAGTCCCCGATGTCTCATTCAAAAGAAAACCGAATTAATCGGTTTTCTTTTTTTTGTATTAATAAGAAATTTTTGTCATAGCACATTCTTTGTTATTCGTTAAGAAAGTGCTAGAAATGTAGTAAGCTTTGATAAGAAGTTCACAAGAAAAACTTAACTGATAATAAAAGTACGGAGTGAAAAAAAGTCAAAAATCAACACCTATACACAATGAAAAGTATTTGCAAGTTGAACTAATGTGTTATAATTAATATTGACGCATTGTTTTATTGTAATGAGGTGAATGAGATGGGTTTTCGTACTTCAGAATATTTTGAAAAAATTTTTGAGGCTTTATCAGCAACAGCAAAAGGAAGGTATTTTTATCTGTGCGATATGTGGACAGATTTGTCAAGATGGTCGAAAAATGCCGTGGATGATTTTGGGATGCCGAGTGAATATATGGAAAATGCGGGAACGATTTGGGAGAGTCATATTCATCCAGAAGATAGGCAACGTTATCGAGAGGATATTGATGCTGTTTTTGCCGGTAGAAAAAAGAGTCATGATGTGGAATATCGAGCAAAGGATAGAAATGGGAATTACATTACGTGTTCTTGTAATGGAGTGGTGATTGATGATGAGGAGGGAAATCCAACATTTTTTGCGGGTACGATTACTAGTCAGGGGGTAATTAACAATATTGACCCAACGACACAGTTGTATAACCTGTATGAATTTCTTTATGCAGTGAAAGGATTACGCGAGCGAGGAAAAAAATATTGTGTATTGCTGGTAGGATTTAAGCATTTTTCAGATGTTAATGACTTATATGGTTATACTTTTGGAAATGAAGCAATGAAGCTGTTTGCTTCTAATATGCATATGCTATTGAATGAACGCGGAAAAATCTATCGAATGGATGGAACACGTTTTGCAGTTCTTACAACGCAGCTTAATATTGATGATATTCGAGACTATTATCTGAGGCTTCAGGAACAGGCAAAGAATCATTTGGTGGTGCAAGGAAATCAAGTGTCCTTAGCAGTATGTGGAGGCGTTGTTGTAGTAGAGGATTGCACGATAAATGAACATGCAATTCATGCTTCGGCACAGTACGCGCTGAGTGTGTCAAAAAATGAGCGGCATGGGGAATTGTGGGTTGTAGAAAATGATGATGTCGATAAGAATAAGCATACGGTGGAATTAATTCATGCGCTGAGAAATAGTATTATTGATTGTTGTAGTGGATTTTATTTGTGCTATCAACCAATAGTATCGCCAAAAGAAGAAAAATTGATAGGAGCAGAGGCGTTATTACGCTGGAAAAAGGAACCTTACGGTGAGGCATCGCCAGGGCTGTTTATTCCATGGATTGAAAAGGATTCGTCATTTTTTGATTTAGGAAACTGGATTATAAAACAAGCTATGATAGATGGAAATGAATTTTTGCACGATCATCCGGATATAATGATTAATGTAAATGTTTCTTATGCACAGCTGGAGCGAAGCGAATTTAGAAATATGATAGTAGGGCTTTTGGTTAGTACTGGATTTCCGCCAGAGCATTTATGTTTGGAGTTAACAGAGAGCTGTAGATTGTTGGATATATCTTTTTTGAGAAACGAGATTATTTTTTTAAAGTCATATGGAATTCGCATTGCATTAGATGATTTCGGAACAGGTTTTTCTTCTTTGAATTTGTTAAGAGAGTTACCAATAGACTGTATCAAGATAGACAGAGCTTTTGTTTCCGAGATTGAGAATAATTATACTGATCAATCCATCGTGAAGGCAGTGATGACTTGCGCTCAGGAGCTGGACATTGATGTTTGTGTAGAAGGAATTGAATCAGAAAGATTAAAAAATTATATGTTAAATTATCCGTCTAAGGCATATCAGGGATATCTGTATTCGCGCCCGATAACAAAAGAAGATTTTATGAAATTAGAGCTTTATTGCAAGGATAAGAAAAAGTGATATAAATAAAATACATAATGGTAAAATTATTACTGTGTACACAGCACTTAGCATTTACTGTTAAGTG
>JAXJRB010000220.1:0-7063 GCA_036310845.1 Lachnospiraceae bacterium
CTGTAATACAGTTCATCTTCCGGATTCGTTGCATCAAAATAATTTGTATCATCCTTTATTGACTCCACTAATAATTCTGACTGCTCCACCTGCTTTTCATAAGTTTCTCTACTCGCAATAAGCTGTTCTTCCTGTAGATTAAAGTCGGTACTTTTAATCGTAAACAATATGTCTCCCTGTTGTACTAACTTTCCTTCCTCCATGAAACACTCTTCTATTTCTCCTGTATATGCAGGCATAACATAACTGGAATCTGTATGTGTTACCGTCCCCTGTGATATAATCATGTATGGCTTATGTGCATTCATACTCCACACAACTATACCCACAAGTGAAAAAGTAACAATCAAAAGAATCATATAACCAAAAGCCGGCAGTTTCTTCTCAAACAAAAGCCGGCTATCTCTTAATTGCTCTATTGTTTTGATATCTTTGCCCATACTTTAGACCTCTACTCTTTTTCCGCTTTCGGAACAAAAACATCCGCTACCATAATGCCCTCTTCCTCATTATTTTCTACAAAAATAGTATAACTGTGTTCAGACAGCTTAATCTCTTGTTCAAACGCTTCCAAATGAATCTTATCGTAAGCGAACTTCAAGGTCATTTCAGGACCTCTGTATCGACAGTACATAGCATCTGGCACACGTATTACTGAATCCATAGAATATGGATGCTCTACAGAATGAATAATATTATTGCATTGTAGCAATAGCACAATTTCCATATCCAACTCATTATTATCATTTAAAAATGTTCTCGTATATTGGATAAGAGGTCCTATCTGCATTGCTCCTTTTGTTTTTATGTACGTTTGCATCTGTTCAATTGCTACATTAAAATCAAAATTTTCTTCCTGCATTAATATTTTGTATTTCAAAACATTAGTTAACTTTAATGTTTTGCTCTCACTGAATTGTATTTTCTTCATGATGTTCCTCTCTCTTTTTATTTCTATCTATTTTTATAATTGATGTTCTTTGTGGATTTACACAATCTGTTATAATCATGTAATAATAACCAAAAATGCTACATATTAATATCCTATCTACGTCCAAGTAAACCATTGCTAATCCTATAAGTTCTATAAACCAAAAGATGGCTATAATATGATTTAAGCTTTTCCTTTGCAATCCTGTATAATCACAAATACATATTATTGTTTTTCTTACCGTAATCATATGTACCAAAAGCGCAAGTATTAACATCGTCATTGTTTCATATATATTATTATGAATATCACAAAACAAAAATATAAAAATTATATTTATCCAATAGCTACGTCTTATTTTTGACAGTGTTATTCTGTCGACTGGATTTTCCTGCATAAGAAACTGCTTTACCGATATTTGTTTTCTATAAATTTGTTTTATAAGGATTATCTCTAAAACATTGTCTGCAATTGATAACCCAAATAGAATGCATAGTGAAACATTAAAATTTTTTCTCATAACAACAAATAACATAATAAGTATTGCTTCTTTAAGTAACAATATTATTTGAAAAGCCATAATATTTATACCTTCTGCGTCTGAGTTGATTACAGAATCTGTTAATGCCGTTCCTATCAATCCCATTATGATACATACATAACCAACTAAAAATATTGGTGAATTATCCTGTAAATCGCATAAAAATATTGTAATAACAATTCCTATGTAAAATAACAAATTTGATAAAGCAATAATGAAACTAAAATTTTTGTTTAACATTTCATTTTCTCAATCCTTTTCAATGCAACACTACTTAACACGCATGATAACCCCAGCAACAGATATAAGCATTTTGAAAAAAATACTGTTTTACTATCTAGATTTTTACAAACAATTTCGCTAAACTTTCCAAAAAGAACAAAAAGCAAAATACAAATTCCTATAATACCGACCCAAACACGCGAAAATCTATAATATATTTTTTGTTCTTCCAAAGTTAAATCCTTGTTTACAAAATCGCCCAATTTTGAGAAAAAGTAGAGTATGGGATATCCTGCTATAACACCCAAAATCCATATATAACATATATAGAAGTCAAAATGATAGAAAAACAAAAAACATTCTATAATAATTCCAAACAAATACCATGTCGCAACAAATATCCACTTCATCCTAGGAAACATACATCTCTGTATTTCAATAATTACAATCATTTCAAAAACCAAGGGTATCATTATCGGAAGTATCAATCCCTTTTCTGTTAATATATAATCCATATCTTCTCCCATATCTTATATTTAACGAGGTTATATTTCTTACTATCTTATCCAATATTTTGAATAAATATCAGATAAGATAGTTTTACTAATTCTATGACTTATAAATCAAAATATCCATTATTTGGTTTCTTATCGCGACCATCAAGAAATTCAGCAAAAGATTTTCCTGGATCTACAAAAGCTCCTATAAGAGTTAGAGCTGAAGGAAGATATCCACAGATTACTGAAACCGCCTTGCTAGCAACTCCTTTAGCAAAAAGTTGTTTTGATAATTGTTCTGCAAACATTTTTCTTGCTGCTGCCTTGGCAAAATATCCTGCTGCAACCTTTCCCGCAAAAGCACCCACTCCACCAAATAGCGCAGATATAGCTAAATTAGTGGCACCAGATACTAACCAATTTGGAACTGCAATTCCACCTTCAACATATGTCATTTCCTCTTGTTCCATTACAGCATAGCTGCTTGGCATTACTAATGCCCCATCGTAAGTCATTACCATTGTACTTACTCCTCCTTATTTTTTGATTTTTGTGCTTTACTCCTGCATGCATTCAGTCGTAAATATATGTAAAACTTAAGTTTAACACCTACCATAATCCCCTTTTTCATTTCTAGGTATAGCTCATTTCGTTTTCATCAAACACCTCTTCTACAGTCTCCTGCTCTTTTTCCTCTTCCCTTATCACAAAATTGCCTTGTTGCATCTCCCACAGTTCATAATATCTTCCCTCTTTTGCAAGTAATTCTTCATGTGTTCCCTGCTCTACAATCTCACCTTTATCCAAGACAATAATCACATCACAATTTTTAATCGTTGCAAGCCTATGCGCTATAATCAGCATGGATTTCTTCCTAAATTTGTTGTATATCATATCAAAAATGATATTTTCCGTTGCAAAATCCAAATTGCTGGTACTCTCATCTAAGATATAGAATTCATTTTTCTTAAGGAAAGCTCTTGCCAATGCAATTCTCTGCTTTTCACCACCACTTAAACCATTTCCTGCTTCTTCCAGAAATGTGTAATACTGCATCGGAAGCTTCTTTATAAAATCATGTGCATCCGCCGCTTTTGCAGCCTCTTTCACTTCGTCTAATGTGGCATTCATACGACTTACTCTAATGTTGTCATAGATACTCTTTGAAAATAACTCAATATTTTGTGGAACATACGAAATTTGGCGTCTTAAGGAATCATTGGTGTACTCATTAATATCCACACCATCAATTGTAATCTCTCCGTCTTCCGGTTCATAATATTTCAAGAGAAGCTTGGCAATGGTAGATTTACCACTTCCACTGCCACCAACCAAGGCAACCTTCTGCCCTTTTGGTATGGTAAAACTGACATGATGAAGCACTGGTTTTCTATTTCCATAGCGAAAAGTAATATCTTTTAGTTCAATATCACCATCTATCTTTTTCAATTCTTGAAAACACTGTTCCTTTTCTCCATCCTGCTCTCTTTCATAATCCATAATTTCAGCCATTCGTTTCATGGAAATATTGGCTTCCTGAATGGATAACTGCAAACTGATTAAACGTCCCACAGGATTCATAAAATAGCCTGACAACGTCGTAAATGCCATCATACTTCCCAATGTTATATTCCCATCAATTACCTGCATAATTCCGGCATATGTCAAAATCAGATTTCCTACACCTGATATTAAGCTTGATATAGTTCCCTGCACATTAGAAAGCATGCCCTCTTTGTATCCTATCCTTAAGCTTTTTATATATTCTCTTTCTATATTTTCAAGCTCTGTATCTTCATTCGCATTTCCTTTTATCGTCTCTACGGCTCGAAGTCCCTCTATAATCTGAGAATTTAATACCGAAGCCTGTTGCATCTGTTCTTCATTAATCTTTTTATATGGCTGTTTAAATATGAATACTAACAAAATACTGATAAGTGTCATAAACAGGATAATTGCAAACAAAGAAGCATTCATACGAAACAGAATAACTCCTGTCACAAGTGCCATTCCAATATCCATAACTAAGGTTAGTGCAATGTTCGTGAACACTTCTTTGATTGTAAATGCATCGGAAAATCTTGTTGTAATATCACCCGTTTTTCTTGTTGCAAAAAATTTCATAGGAAGCTTATAGATATGTTCAAAATACCCTAACATAAGTGGTATATCTATGCGAATGGACAAATGCATCATCATCCATTGTCTTACAAATTCAATCATGATTTGCACAATTGAAACGCCGAGAAAGACAAGCAACACCATCCTAAGAACATTTTCCTGTTTATAAGGTAATATTTCATCGTATATAATATTGTTAAATATGGAAGATACTATCCCGAGCAGGGTCATAAGAAAAGAGGCTAAAATCCCATAAAAGAACAACTTCTTCTGTGGTAATAATAGCCTTAAATATCTGTGAAAAATTTGCTCCCCTTTTATTTTTTCTCTTGTAAATTCATTATTTGGCTTTAATATCAGCATAGCTCCTGTAAAAGTCTTGTAGAATTCATCTATCTCCATTCTGATAAGGTCTTTTGCAGGGTCTCCTATCACTACATACTTTTTTGTAATCTTAAAAATGACAACAAAGTGACTTAATCCCTCTTTCGTGAGTATATTTGCTATAGCAGGTAGTGTATACTCACTTAAAAATCCTTCTTTATCAACTCTTATTGCCTGTGAAGTAAAACCTAGTCTATCTGCCCCTTTACTTAGCCCTATGAGGTTTGTCCCCTTTAAATCCGTTCCCATCATATCTCTTAGCTTTGTAATGGTTGTTTCTTTCTTATAATGCAGACAGACCATGGCAAGACAAGCCGCTGCACAGTCTGTTGCATCATGTTGTTTCACATATGTATATCGCATTATGTTACTGTCCTTCTTCTGTACTTATTTGTTAGCCTATTTGCTTAACTTCTTATCTTTATCTGCCGCCCCCTAACCATCTTAATATATCATCCCACATATCCATTGTTTGCACTGTATAATTCATCATTTGCACCTCTTCACTAACTTCTTTTTATATATTTATTGTCAACTTGAAATTATCATGTAATATACCTCCTTTCAATCATAACTCCTTGAACGGTCACTTAACTCCTTGAACGGTAAAAATAGTGCGTGCCAGCGCACGCACTTTAGCAAGAATTTCTTATGAAATTCTTTTCTAACTACCACTACGTAACAGCACATTCTCAACAAACAAAAAAGACCAGCAAATTTACCAGTCTCTTCTTAATCACTTACCTATTTTAATTCCATATAACATCTGTTTTAAACATGCCTTCTTGGATATAATTTCCAGTTTTCCACCATTTCGTTCTATTGTTTCTCGCACATTTTGCAGACCAATTCCATGATTTCTCTTATCTGATTTTGTAGTTATTTTCAGGGTACGTTCAGACACATTCTTGTCTACACTGTTTACAACAGATATCCTTTTATATACGTTTCCTTCTTCTATGGAGAACGATAATTCTTTTGATTCTATGTTACTATCCATTAGATATTCTACTGCATTTTGAACTAGATTGGATACAATAACACATAAATCAACCGCATCTATGTTTATATCATTTCTGCATTTTCCTACTATCTTTACTGATATATCATCAGCTAATTCTGATAAATGGTAGCACAATATTGCATTTAATACATCATTTCCCACATCGTATTGCTTGTATTTTAAATGGGCATTCTGCTTCATTAATGCATCAATATATTGCTTGGTATTATCTGCACTTTCCTTTTTCGCCAGCTCCGCCAAACATATCAAATGATTATTCCAATCATGCCGATTCTTCCGAATTTCTTCTTCTCGTTGTAACAAAGATCTATAATACTGTTTCTGCGCTTCCTTTAATTGTTTTTCTGCCACTAACAATTGCTGTAGTCTCTGATTAGTATTCTTTATATAGCTAATAAATAAAACTACCAATCCTACAGAGATATAAGAACACATATTGATAATGGTCATAATAAATTGTAGTCTCTGATTCGTTACATATTCTGATGCAATGTATAATCCTGATGCTGTCAATAATATATTTATTACCATACACAGTACGAGCACCCATATATACTCTATTCTGATTTTTATTTCGGAAATCCTTTTTTGCTTGCTCCAAATGTATACTGCAAACAATATAAATACAACCACAATCCCCGTTATCAAAAGCTGATATTCCTTTGACAAATCAAGAAATCCAATACTCTTTCCAATAGACGCAATCAATTTCTCTATAATTCCTTCTATACAAGTTACTTCAATAAGCACTATTAAAATGTGTACAAAATCCTCTATCTTTTTTTGATATACCATAATAAATGTCGTTACCAATGCAAATCCATACATTGCAAGAGATTGTTCCTCCTCACTTGTTATTTGCACAAAACCAATAACACATATATATATCAGAAATCCCACATATCCTGCCCACTTCCGTTTTACATCTCTTTTGAAAAAGATTTTTTCTCCCAATATATATTTCATTACTTCCATAATGAATATAATACCCCAAACTAAATTTTCCATGCCAGTCTCCATGCTTATACATCTACAGAATTTGGGCTGATATGCACAAATTCTCTGCGTGAAACTTAGTAATTCTTCGCGAAGTAGCCTTTGCTACGAGTGATTAGAATTACTTTTCACGCTAACCTCTGTATCTTAAATCATATTCTAAATACGCCTGTTCAAATTCTTTCTTCCTGCGCCTTGAAATCAATATCTTTTTACCTTGTATGTGAATACTTCCTTTTGCATACTCTGTGATTTTCCCAAGATTCACAATATACTGTCTGCTTACTCGAAAGAATAATTCCTTCGAAAGTTCCTGCTCTAATTCAGACAAGGAACATTCTTTCCTC
>JAXJRB010000221.1:0-2601 GCA_036310845.1 Lachnospiraceae bacterium
CGTAACGGTACTAAGTTCGCAATACACCTGCGATGTATAGCTCACTAAGTACCGACGATTTCCACATTGTTTTCTTTTGATACATATTAATCCTGGTGTAGCTGATATACGTTTTTCAGAGATTTTTAAATGGATTATCGGCTTACGATATACAATTATATAAAGCAGTAATTATATTATTATTATTGTATCATATGGATATTTTACATTTATAAATTTGGTCATTTACAAACTTTTGAAATTTTAAAGCATATCACATAAATATATATGTAAATGTATTCAAACTTCCCATACTGAAAACGGGCTTCGCTCCTTGAAAACTTTATATTTTTGACGATTGAATACACTTTAAGCGACTGCCGATGTGTAACCCAACGATACCTGCAGGTATTTTGGCAGCCTGTTAACGAAATCTGTAGTGAATTCTTCAAGTTGTTCGTCAGTAATGTGAAAGATGCTTCTTATGCTATCTAACATAGCTTCTACAATGATGCGCATAGATTCATTATAAGTGATATCGGCAAGTTCATCACATAGAACATAGAATATTTCACAAATGGAACGG
This sequence comes from Lachnospiraceae bacterium, assembly GCA_036310845.1. GTDB lineage: Bacteria > Bacillota > Clostridia > Lachnospirales > Lachnospiraceae > COE1. The sequence continues at coordinate 566 of JAXJRB010000221.1, forward strand.
GAATCTTCACTCTTTCTCTGTTCAATTGAAATCAGCATATAGCGTGTAAATACCAGTGATACGTGCGCAGTAAGGGCATCATAAGAAAGACCATGACATTCTTTACCAAGTTTTAGCCATGATTTGCAGGTTTTATAAAAGACTTCGGTTTGCCAGCGTTTCCCATAAATCCGGATGATATCTTCCTCGGAAAGCTCAGTGTTAGTGCTGATCAAAGCAATCCAGTCCTTTTTCTTCTTTGCGTTTCGCACATATACGATTTTTGCCGGAATGCTGATCTGTGTTCCTTTATCATCCTTGGTTGTGATGTTCACAGGCACAGACAGAAGATACTTTGAACGACCACGACGCTTTTTATTACGGGAATAGATTTCTTTGACATCGAGTTTTTGATTATTCCATTCGTATTTGATGCGAGAGCTTTTTTTGATCATTGCAATCACATCAAGTTTACAGTCATTCTTTATCTGGCAGATTGTTTTCGGAGTAGAAAACCATGTGTCAAACAGGACGTATTTTGCAGAATGACCTGAATGAATAGCAGTCTTGAGCAGATCAATCAGTACATCCGTAGCCTTTGACTGTGCCTGCTTTCTGCGTCGACCGGCAACAGAGCGCTTATCAAAATCCTTATGTGGTCCAAGTACGTTTTCTTCATTTGAGCTTGCGAGCAGGGCAAAGTTGATTGGAACAAAAGAATTTCCATCACCCCAGCCAACAGTAAGAAGTCGGAATCCTTTTTTATACTTCATGGTCACATGGTCAAAAACTTTAGATACCAGTTCTGATTTTTTGTATCCGGCTTTTGCATGCAAAGTATCATCTATGATAAATACATCTTCACGTTCATCACTTGTAAGATTACGCATAAACTGATTTACCACCATTTCAGAAAGCAGTGTAGTAAAGCGGAGCCAGTTTGTTTTCGCAGAGTTAAGAAATCTGTAAACAGTATTCTTGGAAAATGATGTTTTGAAAGCATTCGTCTTGATCTGCATATACATACTTCTATCAGAAAAAACCAGACAGAGAAGATACTGGAATACGGTAATGATTGGAACACCCTTTTCTTTTTCTGCTCTGCATATACGAAGCAGTTTACTGATTTTGTAATCTTTGATAAAGCGAGAAACAGATGTATTTAATTCATGGTCATTTTCATTAGTATGTGGTATAATAGACACAGGCATAATCCTCCTACGGTAATTTGTTTTGTGGTGATTCAATTATACCATAAAGGAATGGATATATGCCTTTTTTATGGTCAAAAATATAAAGTTTTCAAGGTACTAACACACTTTTTGGTGTGGGAAGTTTAAGTTATTTATAAAAATATGTGTCAGTCTTTCGTATTGACATAACCATAAATGGAGGTATATAAATGAACAAATCAAGAGGACTTTTGCTCAAAATACTAGCCGGTTTTCTGGCAACGCTTATAATCGTTATAGGCATTACTGCTACCACCGTAACCTATAATTCCAAAAAAATACTTAAAAATAATGCGACAATAACAAGTTCGCAGACTCTAAATGAGACCTTAAAGCAATTTCAGACCTATCTTAAGTCATTAAGTATTCCTGTAGATCTTTTAACTAAAAAAAATGAGATAAAACATCTTGAAGATGAAGATGAAAAAGATAACTTTGATTCAAATATAAAAGCTATTCAAGACAGTCTTGTAGCATCTCTTAAAGTTACTGAAAATCCAGTAAGATGCTATTATAGCACTAAATCAGGCTATCTAATCACTGCTCATCTTGAAGAAGTTGATGGTAAGACAACGGGTATCAAGGAATTATATGAGAATGTTGATAATACAAGTAAAGAATGGTATATCAATGCCATCGGTACTGAGAAACGTAATGGTGTCTTTGCTTATATATCTGCACCTTATAAAGATGATGAGACAGGCGATAATATAATCACAGTATCACAGGAGATTAAAGTTAACGATGTCAACCTTGGTGTTGTTGCAATGGATATAGCTGCCACTCAGCTTGAAGAATATGTTACAGGAATCAATCTGTTACAGA
>JAXJRB010000222.1:0-1969 GCA_036310845.1 Lachnospiraceae bacterium
GCAATAATCCGGAGGTGGAGATCGACAAGGTCACCACGGCCGGAGGAATCACTATAAAAGGACTCAACGAGATGGAGCACGAAGGTTTCACCTCGGCGGTCATCAAGGGACTCAAGGCTTGCCTCTAACAAATATAGAAATATAACGTATAACGCATTGTAACGGCATTTTATATAAATATATTTTTATATAAAATATAAACTATCCTCTATTTATCCTCGGATCAAATTACATTCGTTCTAATATAATTACATTCGCACATTATATTTTTACATCCGATATGATATAATTTCATAAAATTTACTAAATTTGCATCAGATAAGATGTAGTTTTATGAAATCATTACTATCGGCAACTCTTAAGAAATTAAGAAAGGAGCATGGACTGACCCAGGAAGACCTGGCCATGAAAAGTGGAGTAGGTCTTAATTTCGTGCGTCAGCTTGAACAGGGTAAACCTACCCTCAGAATGGATAAGGTAAATCAGGTACTCGCTATGTTCGGTTACGAGCTAGCACCCGTAAGAAAGGAGGAACTCAATGAAGACTGCTAAAATATTCTACAAGGATAGCCTGGCCGGGGTTCTCACTGAAACCGAATCCGGCTATGAGTTCTGTTACGATAAAGAGTATCTCGAAACCAAGGGTGCAGAACCGGTGAGTCTTACTCTCCCCCTCACGTCCAAACCGTATCAATCCAAGATCCTCTTCCCGTTCTTTGATGGTCTTATACCTGAAGGATGGCTGCTTGATGTTGCGTTAAGAAATACTGACATCAGCTCCCTGGACCGAATGTCCCTTCTGCTTCTCTGCTGCAAGGATTGCATCGGAGCCGTAAGCGTTGTACCTGTAAATGAAGAAAGTCATGAGTAAATGTCTATACTGCTATAAGGAACTTAGAGAGGGCGAAGTAGATTTCCATAAAGCATGTTCCAAAAAGTTTTTCGGAGTACCTACGGCTCCAGAACTACCATACTCATTAGATGAACTGGACACTCTTGCTGCGCAGGTAATCAAGTCACAGACTACCCTGACAGGAGTCCAAGCCAAACTTTCTCTCCACTTGGATAGACATGAAGGCTCCAAGAGGCTTACAATCGTAGGTCTGTGGGGAGACTTCATCTTCAAGCCACAGACTCAGTCTTACAAGACCTTGCCTGAGAATGAAGATCTGACAATGCACCTTGCTGAAATTGCGAAGATAAAGGTTGTTCCGCACACGTTGATACGACTTCAGGATGGTACTCTTGGCTATCTCACTAAAAGAATCGACAGGACATCTGAAGGGGACAAGATTCCTATGGAAGATATGTGTCAGTTAACTGAAAGGCAGACTGAATACAAGTATAAAAGTTCATATGAACAGATTGCAAAGGTAATTGCAAAGCATTCGTATGTGCCTCTTCTTGATCTGACCGACTTCTATGAACAGGTCTTCTTCAACTGGCTAGTCGGTAATAATGACATGCATTTGAAGAACTACTCTCTATATGCACCGAAGGGAAAATGGGTACTGACTCCTGCATACGACCTGCTCAACGTCTCAATGGTAAATCCAAAGGACACAGAAGAACTGGCCCTTACACTCAATGCAAAGAAAAAGCGCATAAAGAAAAGTGACTTTGTAAGAGCAATGGAAACATCTGGAATCTCTCCTAAAGTGTTTGATAACTTCCTTGCAAAATACAGGAAACTTTTACCGAAATTTAATGAGATAATTGACTTATCATTCCTGGATAAAGAAGACAAGGAAATATACAAGCAGAGCATCGCTTCTAGGCTAGCAAGAATTGAAGGGTCTAATGATTAAAGTTACTAAATAGCCATTATATATAGCTATAATGACATTTTATATAAATATATTTTTATATAATTCTATAAAAGTAGCATAACGATGAAACTTTTCATAAGCGCAATCAGCAAGCTTGTCATAGGACTCGGAGCCATCGCTACCCTACTCTTCGCTCCTGC
>JAXJRB010000223.1:0-5284 GCA_036310845.1 Lachnospiraceae bacterium
CCGTGCTTATGCAGAAGCTCACAAGAGAGTAGAAGAAGCATACAAAAATACAAGTGGCTGGGCTAAAAGTGCAATTCTCAATGTGGCAAATGTTGGTAAGTTCTCTTCCGACAGAACGATTAAGGAATATGTCGATGAAATTTGGCATTTGGATTATGTAGAGATTGAGTAAGTAAAGTCGTGTAAAGATAAAAAAGACCAAGGAAAGCAAATTTATTGTTTTTCTTGGTCTTATTATGTATAGAAAATATACAATAAATAATTGACAAACATATGTTCATGCGCTATATTAGTCATATCACAAAGCTTTGAAGTATGAGTCAAAGGAGCTATAAGATAAATTGACAGAAACAAACAGGAATCAGGTAGCAAAGAGAATTGATGTAACAGATAAAAAAGCAGAGTATGATGAAAATGTAAAATGGTTACTTAGCGAAAAGATTATATTGGCACACATTTTGATACATGTTGCGAAAGAATATGATGGGATGAATCCGGAAGAAGTTGTTGAATTGATAGAGGGAACACCTATGGTATCAGAGATTGCTGTTAATCCTGGGGAGAGCAATATTACGAGAATAATAGGTGATAATGTAGAAGATACAGTGCCGAATGAAGGAAAGATTACCTATGATATACGTTTTCATGCTTTGACACCGGATAAATCACAGAAGATACAGTTAATTATTGATATTGAGGCACAGAAGGATTATTATCCGGGATATGATATTATTACTAGAGGAATCTATTATGGTGCGAGGTTGTTATCCGCGCAAAAAGAGTCTGAATTTACCGGGGATGATTATGATAAGATTAAGAAGGTGTATTCTATATGGATTTGTATGAATGCACCTAAATATGCAGAAAATACAATAACAGAATATTCAATCCAAAAACATAATATGGTTGGTGATTTCCCGGAGGGTAAAGGGAGATATGATTTAATGAGTGTCATTGCTGTCTGCTTGTCCAAGGAACTTGCACAAGAAAAGAAAGCAACAAAGCTTCACAGATTGTTAGGAACACTACTTTCTTCGGAGATGACAAGACAGGAAAAGAAGGATATAATAGAATCAGAATATAGGATTCCTATGACACAGAATATTGAGAGGCGGGTGAATATAATGTGTAATTTAAGTGAAGTAATTGAAGAGCGAGGAATTGAAAAAGGAATTGAAAAAGGAATTGAACGAGGAAGTGCGCAGCGTTTGGTAAAAAGTATAGAAGCAAATATGTGCAATTTTAAAATAGACCTTGAAACAGCTTGTAAAGGAAATGACATTACGGTTGAAGAATATTGGACAGCGAAAAAGTTAATAAGTAAAACTTAGTTAACAGAAAGTGAATAAAATTCAAAAATCTGTCAAAAATAAGAAAGACGTCCGGTGGGTGGCATAAGTTGCTTGCTGGGCGTTATTCTTATTTTGGGCAGGTGAAATGAATGTATAAAAAAGAGAAAAAGCAACAAGGCTGCAGAAAGCGAATTGTGAGTGTAATTGCGGTATTAGTACTGACAAGTTTTCTTATTCTCTATAACTGGACAAAGGAGGTAGTAAAAACAGCACATATCACACCTTCGACACCTAGGATGAATATAGACAATCTAATTGAAAAGAATGAGTTAAGTAACCAAGAGTTACAAATAATATCAGAACAAACTGGAATCAATATGGCAATTACAGAAATGTTGTTGGAACAGGAGCAAGAGAAGAAAATTTTAGAACTTCAAGAGGCTTATTATGCGCCGGTTTCCATTGCAACAATCAGAACTACTCCATTGACCGTTTGCGAGTATGTGAAAGATGAAAATGGTGAATATACAAAGGGAACTTCGATAGTAAACCTTCAGGACGGAGATATTGTAATAACTAAGAATTCTCGCTTTTTAGGCTGGCGAAACGGACATGCGGGACTGGTGGTAGATGCAGAGAAAGGATTGATATTAGAGGCTGTAATGCTTGGAACAAATACCAAGCTATGCTCTATAAGCGGATGGGAGAAATATCCTTCTTTTTTGGTACTGCGGATAAAAGAAGAATTTCAAAATATGTATGAGATAGAAAAGGTGGTATCTTTTGCAGAGCAGAATCTGTTGGATATTCCTTATCAGCTTCATGCAGGAATATGGGGGAGAATGACCGGATTATTTGAAAAGGAATATTCTGGTGAAGAAAAGGAGCAGAAAAGTCAGAGTAGAAAAATGCAGGATGGTGAGTTGGCACAAATTGCAGAAAGGGCATTGTCAGGAACACATTGTGCTCATGTTGTTTGGTATGCTTATCAGCGGATAGGAATTGACCTTGACAGTGATGGGGGATTATTTGTAACACCTTATGATATTCAAAATAGTTCATATTTAGAAGTAATACAGAGTTATGGATATTAGGAAGGGGAATAACTATTTAGGTAGGTCGAAGCAATTACTGCTGAGATTGTAAGAAAATGATACGGTAAGCAAAAATCTTATCGTTGAAAGTGATTTTAAATGGATTATTGTATCGTAATTAGTTATCTGTTTTGGATTAACTTTTGCAGTTGTAATAATATAGGTACTGAATAATTACAGTTTTTCTTCTTTTTCCATTGCATAAGTAGCTGAAATTATAGTATAGTATATTAGATTTCATGTTTATTCACATTGTGAGTAGGAAGGTTTTTCATGATTACGAAGTGTATATTTATGCAAAACATGTTATCGAGGTAGTACAGATATGTTTTTATGAGATATGTATTCTGTACAATAAAATATCCGTATTATAAAGGTGATTATGACTATATTATATAGTTGTCAAAGGCTACTTTACGATACTTCAAAATGATACGAGATAAATGTATGTATATAGAAAGGACAGGTGCATTATGATTCAGTTACTTGAAGGCGGAGCATATCTGCTGAACGGAACAGAGCTTGTTGCAGACAATAGTGAAGCAGTAGCAGCTATTAAGGCAAAAACAGGCAAAGATGTTGTTAAAGAAGAGGCAGCAAAGGAGACCATCGCTTATGGTATTCTTGCAAACCACAATACTTCTGGAAATATGGAGAAGCTTAAGATTAAGTTCGATAAGTTGACTTCTCATGATATTACTTTCGTTGGTATTATCCAGACTGCTCGTGCGTCAGGACTGACCAAGTTCCCGGTTCCTTATGTTTTAACAAACTGTCATAACTCTCTTTGTGCAGTAGGTGGAACCATCAATGAAGATGATCACATGTATGGTCTTACTTGTGCAAAGAAGTACGGTGGAGTATATGTACCACCTCATCAGGCAGTTATTCATCAGTTTGCAAGAGAAATGCTTGCAGGCGGTGGTAAGATGATTCTTGGTTCAGACTCTCATACTCGTTATGGTGCTCTTGGTACTATGGCTATGGGTGAAGGTGGACCAGAGCTTGTTAAGCAGTTATTAAATCAGACATATGATATCAATATGCCAGGTGTTGTAGCTGTTTATTTAGAAGGAGAGCCAGTTAAGGGTGTAGGACCTCAGGACGTTGCACTTGCTATTATCGGTGCAGTATTCAAGAACGGATACGTTAAGAATAAGGTAATGGAATTCGTAGGACCGGGTGTATCTAAGCTTTCTGCTGATTTCCGTATCGGTATCGATGTAATGACAACAGAAACAACTTGTCTTTCTTCTATCTGGCAGACAGATGATGAGATTAAGGAATTCTATGATGTTCATGGTAGAAGTGCAGAATACAAGGAATTAAATCCAGGACAGGTTGCTTACTACGATGGTTGCATCAAGGTTGATTTAAGCAAAGTTAAGCCTATGATTGCTATGCCATTCCATCCAAGCAATACATATACCATTGAAGAGTTGAATGCAAACTTAATGGATATTTTAGACGATTGTGAGAAGAAGGCATTAGTAAGCCTTGACGGAGCAGTTGATTTTAAGCTCAAGGATAAGGTAAGAAATGGTAAGTTATATGTAGAACAGGGTATCATTGCAGGTTGTGCAGGTGGTGGATTTGAAAATATCTGTGCAGCAGCTGATATTTTAACAAACGCAAGCATTGGACCTGATGAGTTCACATTGAGTGTATATCCTGCTTCTATGCCTGTATATATGGAATTAGTAAAGAATGGTTGTGCAGCTAAGTTAATGCAGACAGGTGCTGTATTAAAGACTGCATTCTGTGGACCATGCTTTGGTGCCGGTGATACACCTGCTAACAATGCATTCTCTATCCGTCATTCAACAAGAAACTTCCCTAACAGAGAAGGTTCTAAGCTTCAGAATGGTCAGATTGCTTCCGTTGCTCTTATGGACGCTCGTTCTATCGCAGCAACAGCAGCAAACAAGGGATTCTTAACACCAGCTACTGAGTTTGACGGAGACTTCACAAAGTATAAGTATTTCTTCGATAAGAAGATTTATGAGAATCGAGTATTCGATTCCAAGGGTGTTGCTGATGAAAGCGTAGAAATCAAGTTTGGTCCAAACATCAAGGACTGGCCAGCTATGGTTGCTTTAACAGATAACCTCTTATTAAAGGTTGTATCTGAGATTCATGATCCTGTTACAACAACAGATGAGCTTATTCCGTCCGGAGAAACTTCATCCTTCCGTTCTAACCCACTTGGACTTGCAGAGTTCACTTTATCCAGAAAGGATCCGAACTATGTAGGACTTGCTAAGGAAGTACAGAAGGCTGAAAAGGCAAGAGAAGAGCAGTGTTGTCCAGTTGAAAGCTTCCCAGAAATCGAAGATGCATGGAAGGCTATGAAGGAAATTACACCAGATGCAGATAGAAACAATACTGGTATCGGAAGCACTATCTTTGCAGTAAAGCCAGGTGATGGTTCTGCTCGTGAGCAGGCTGCAAGCTGTCAGAAGGTACTTGGTGGATGGGCAAATATCGCTAACGAGTACGCTACTAAGAGATATCGCTCTAACTTGATTAATTGGGGTATGCTTCCATTTATCATCAAGGAAGGCGAGCTTCCATTCAAGAACTTAGATTATATCTTTGTTCCTGGAATTAAGAAGGCAGTAGAGGAAAAGGCTTCTGTGATTAAGGCTTATGTTGTAGGCAACGGACAGAAGAAGGAATTCGAACTGACACTTGGTGAATTAACAGACGAAGAGAGACAGATTATCCTTAAGGGATGTCTCATCAATTACAATAGAGTATAAACACTATGAATCCCCGAAAGCATGTAAATGCTTTCGGGGTTTTTTAAAATTCAGGGTTAGCTGAGTATTATTCAAGGTTGTGAGCACTCCTTTTTCGGCATTGTGTATAGCAAATGAATATGCCTCAAATGCAAAC
>JAXJRB010000224.1:0-4709 GCA_036310845.1 Lachnospiraceae bacterium
CATACAGATTCCAGTTATGTTATGCCTGCGTATACAGGAGAAATAGAAGAGTGCTTTATGGAAGAAGGGAAGTTGGTACAGCTGGGAGACATATTGTTTACAATCAAAAGTACCGACTTTAATCTGCAGGAAGAACAGCTTATTGCGAGTAGAGAAACTTATGAAAAGCAGGTGGAGCAGTCAGAATTATTAGTAGAGTCAATAAAGGATGATACAAATTATTTTGATGCAACGAATCCGGAAGATGAACTGTATTACAGTACATTTGAAGCATATAAGTCACAAGTAGCACAAAATACATTTGATGGAACAATGTATCAGGCTTATGGTTATACCGATGAACAGATAGAAACGGAAATGCAAAAAAATCATGGGAAATTATCAGAAATCTATTATTCAGCTATCCAATCAGCAGAAAATGTTATAAAAGAAGCAAAATCGCAAATAGCAACTATTGATGCACAGCTAGTGGCAATAGGGAGTGGACAGGCAGAATATAGTGTACGGGCAGTGACCACAGGGGTATTACATCTATTGGCAGATTATAAGGAAGGTATGGTGGTTCAAACAGGTTCCGCAGTAGCCACAATCACACCGGAGAATGCAGAGCTTGTAATAGATGCTTATGTGAGCACTGCTGATATGGCTAGAATGGAAGAAGGTAATGAAGTACAGATGGCGGTAGATGGATTGATACAGTCGGTATATGGAAATATTACGGGAACGGTAGAAGCGATTGATAGCAATTTGACCTCTATGGAGGGCGAAAACGGACAGTCTAATTCTGTATTTAAGATAAGAATTAATCCCAACTCCGATTATGTGGTTAGTAAATCAGGTAAAAAAGTAAATTTGTCAAACGGAATGACTGTCGAAGCAAGAATTACATATGATGAAGTGACTTATTTTGATTACGTACTGGAAAAATTAGGATTACTTATAAGATAACAGGAGTTTAAGATGGGCAGGAAAAAGGGAACTTATAAGATACGGAAAGTATTATTTACATATATGTTGGGGATATTTTTGATTTTGTCAGCTATGTCACAAGTAGTACTCGCAGAGGAGGAACCTTCCGAAAGTGTCGAAGAAGTACAAACACAGGAAGAAGTAGTAGAGAACTTAGAAAGTATATCCATAGTACAAGAAGAAATGCCGGAAGAATCGGAAAACATACAGATAATATTAGAAGAGATAGTGGATAATGAGGATAGTGCATCAATGATATTGGAAGAGGTATCAGAACATGAGGGTGGTACATCAATGCAATCAAAAGAGGTATCACAGGATACCGATAGTACAATGATGGCAACAGAAGAAGTGTCTGAGAACGAAGAGAGTACAGAGATAACATCGGAAGAACCAAATACAGAAGAGCTTATAAAGGTAGAAGAACTGGATCTGGGAGACTATATGACAGAAATGATAGTAGGTGATAAACAGCTTTTAGTAGTTACGGTTCTGCCAATGGATGTATCAGAAGCGAAATTAAGCTATGATTCTTCTAATGCAGAAGTTGCTACAGTCAATGGAATGGGAAGAATTACAGCACTTAAAAAAGGAAAAACGAAAATTACAGTGACTTGTGAAGAGGTATCGCAGAGCTTTGAATTAACTGTAAAGGAGGTACAAAATACAGAGATTGAAGTGAAGGAGCTAGATTTAGGAGATTGCCCGAAAGAAATCGTAATAGGAACATCTCAGATTCTGAGTGTAGGAGTGATACCGGCAGATGCAACAAATGTAGAGTTCAAATATGAATCGAATAATCCAAATGTGGCATCGGTCAATGCACTTGGCAGACTGACAGGAAAAACACTTGGTACAGCAGAAATTACGGTATCTTGTGGTAATGTAAGACAGAAATTTCAGGTAAAAGTAATCAAAGATGAGACCAAGGAGAAGGTAGAGGTTACAGATATAGAAATCAGTGACTATGAGGAAGAATTAAATGTTGATTCTCTGCTAAGTTTATCTGTTACCGTATTGCCTAAAGATGCAACGGATGCAGAAGTAACATACAAATCGTCAGATGAGAAGATTGCTACAGTGAATTCATCAGGCGAGGTTAAGGGAATTACGCCAGGAGAAGTTACGATTTCTATTACGGCAGGAAAGATTACAAAAGAGGCAAAGATAACAGTAAAAATAGCAACAAAAGGAATTCATCTTAACAGTGATTATTGTGTTATGAAACCAAATGAAACATTTCAAATTATGGCGCAAGTACAGCCGACAGATGCACCGGGAGAAATTACTTTTAAATCAATGAATATGAAAGTAGCTGAAGTGTCTGAAAATGGTATGATAACAGCAAAAACATGTGGTAATACAGTGATTGCTGTTTCGAATGGAGATTTACAGGTTTCCGTGAATGTCATCGTTAACGAAGAACAGATGGAGCAAGATTTAGAGGAGGGAAATAGTAATATAGACTCAGAAAAAGAGAAAAGTTTTCCTCTTGAGGTTGGAGTGAATGAATATCCGATAATTAGTGCAGAGATGCTCAAATATTTTTATGAAAAAGAAAAAGTACTTACCATTAGAGGCGAAGATTATACCATTTATTTGGACGGGAAAGACATTGTTAATTTTGAAAATGAATTGGAAACAAAGCTTTTATTTTCAGATGAAAATGGTGGACTGGGAATAACGGTAAATGCTAAAAAGAAGCTTTGTGGAAAAATTACAATAGATATTAGTAATAAAATAACAGACGAAAAATATTTGTATCTTTACAATGAAGAAAAGGAAAAATATCAACAGATACAATCTAAAGATGTTTCTTTGCTGTGTGTGGATACAGCAGGAAAGTATTTGGTCACGAATAAGAAACTGTCAGAAATACACATTAATATGCTGTTGATTTTGGTGGGATGTGCGGCGGTGATTATCGGAGGTAGTGTTTATATAGGGGTAAAGAAGAAATATTGGTTTTGGTAAATTGGTTCTATGTGGTGTTAATCTTAAGATTTACATATATTTACGACTGAATGCATGCAGGAGTAAAACACAAAAATATAAACTAAGGAGGAGTAAGTACAATGGTAATGACTTACGATGGGGCATTAGTAATGCCAAGCAGCTATGCTGTGATGAATGAAGAGGAAATGACATATGTAGAAGGTGGAATTAAAATTGCAACATGGGTGGGCACGGCAGTAATTGATGCGGCAGTAACAGTAGCGTTTGGTGGTGCAGCAACTACAGCTGTGGGTTGGTTATTAGGTAAAGGAGTAGGAGCTGTAACAAATGCATTAGTAAGTGGAACGTCAGTTTGGGCAGGACTATTAAAAAATGCGTTAGGAAATGGAATGGCAAGTTTTCTGACTTCTAAGTTAGGAATGGTTGGAACAGTTATTAGTTTTACTAGTGTTGGAGGAACTATCATGAATCTATGGGATATGTGTGACAATGGTAAAATTGATGGATATGTAAATCTTTAATAAATAGTAAGCTGTTGAAGTTTTAGGGTAATATAATTTTAGGACTTCAACAGCCTATAAAGGGTGGAAAGATGACAGTTAATTATGGGAAAACACAGTTGAAAAAATGCATGTATTCAGCAATATTTTTGACTATATTGTTGGGAAGTATAACAGTATTGTTGATAAAAGATAAAAGTATAGCAGTATTAATGGTGTGTACACCAATTGTTCTATATTTTGAGGTGAGGTCAATAGCACTTATATTTCGAATATTAAAGAGAATAAAAAGGCATAGTATATTTCTTAAATGCAACGATGAGGAAATTTATATATATTCGATAGATGGGGAAAGAGAGTGTATTAATCGTTCGCAGATTAAATATTTAATGTGGGATACAGGGAAGATGTATATCCAGACAGAAACCATGGAGCAGCAATATAAAAATTCTAAATTGCGCAAGTTTTTGAGGTATTATCTAGAGAATAATACGAATAAGTTGATATCCCCATTATGGTGTGAAAGTGAGGAGTTGAAGAAATTTTGTGCTTATGTTGGAATTGAACATAAGAAAAAAGTAGAAATAAATGTGAATGATTATGTAAATTTATGTAGTCGATATGTGGTTATTTTAGTAGGAATTTGTATGTTTTTTTTGTGGACTACTATAAGTGGGCAAAACTTAAAAATAGCAATTATAGTATTGGTGATACATGGAATAATACAGATGATTTTACACAAAAAAGATACAGTATCACTTTGTGTGGATAAAGTTAATTTTGGATTAATATTAAGATGTGTAATGTGCAGTGCTTTTTTGGCACAATATATTTTCGTAGCATGCAAAGTAGAGGAGCTATTCATGAATAATGATATTTTAGGTGCATGTTCAGTTAATACAGTTATTTTATCAATAGTGGTATATTTGTTTTTTGGACTCCTATTCATGCCACAAAAGGGCTTTGGAAGACGGATGACGTACTATATGGTTAGAAGGAGTCAAAATAAATTGTATAACATGTAATAAAAAGGGGATTTTGTGGAATTTGTGATGGGGACTTTTGTATAGGAACATAAATAAGATGGAGAAAAAATATCATGAGTAAAATACAATTTAGTGAAAGCAAAACATTAAAGCTAACTAATGTTTTGAAATATAAAATACTCAACTTTCCCAGCAGATATTTCCAAATAAAGCTTGAATAAATGAGGCTTGAGAGCCAATCCATTCACTTACTTTACATTTGATTACAGATGTGATATCTGCTGACAGGCTGGAAATG
>JAXJRB010000225.1:0-5265 GCA_036310845.1 Lachnospiraceae bacterium
CCTCAACTGTGAAGTCTACGTGTCCTGGAGTATCAATGATGTTAATACGATGTTCTAAAGCACCGTCCTTTGGTTTTGTCTGGTCCTGTAATGTCCAGTGGCATGTTGTAGCAGCAGAAGTAATTGTAATACCTCTTTCCTGTTCCTGTTCCATCCAGTCCATTGTTGCAGTACCTTCATGAGTATCACCAATTTTGTAGTTAACACCTGTATAGTATAAAATACGCTCTGTTGTTGTTGTTTTACCAGCATCAATATGAGCCATAATACCAATGTTTCTGGTTCTCTCTAATGGATATTCTCTTCCAGCCAAGGTTCTTCCTCCTTAAATACTCAAGAAAGCTGGTACACGAAACCAAAGTCTCGTGTCCAAGCATTTCAAACTAGAATCTGTAATGTGCAAAAGCCTTATTAGCTTCAGCCATCTTATGCATATCTTCTTTTCTCTTAACAGCTGCACCAGTGTTGTTAGCTGCATCAAGAATCTCATTTGCAAGTCTCTCTTCCATGGTCTTTTCGCCTCTCTTACGAGAAAACATTACTAACCAACGAAGTCCAAGTGTCTGACGACGCTCTGCCTTAACTTCCAATGGTACCTGATATGTTGCTCCACCGATACGTCTTGCCTTACATTCAAGTAATGGCATGATATTGTTCATAGCCTCATCGAATACGTCTAATGCAGGCTTCTGTGCTTTTTCTTCAACTCTTGCGAATGCTCCGTATACAATCTTCTGAGCTACGCCCTTCTTACCATCTAACATAACGTTGTTGATAAGCTTTGTAACCACTTTGTTGTTGTAAATAGGATCCGCTAATACGTCTCTTTTTTGAATATGTCCTTTACGTGGCACGGTTCTTCCCTCCTTAATTATTGATAATGACTTGCGTCATTACTTGATTAAATCAACGGTACTCACATTTAGAAAACTTGTGTTCGTGCGGTTTTCTATTTAAATAAGGTATTAAATCAGAATCCCAACACTAATTAGTTTTTGAGTACATGGTAAACAAACTATTTACCAGCCTTTGGTCTCTTAGCTCCGTACTTGGAACGAGCCTGTCTTCTGTTAGCAACTCCTGCAGTATCAAGTGTACCTCTGATGATGTGGTATCTTGTACCTGGTAAGTCCTTAACACGTCCGCCTCTGATAAGAACAACACTATGCTCCTGTAAGTTGTGACCTTCACCTGGGATGTAGCTTGTTACTTCCATACCATTTGAAAGACGAACTCTGGCAATCTTTCTAAGAGCTGAGTTTGGCTTCTTAGGTGTTGCTGTCTTAACTGCTGTACAAACGCCTCTCTTCTGAGGAGCAGATGTATCAGTTGCTTTCTTCTTTAAAGAGTTATATCCTCTCTGAAGAGCTGGTGCAGTAGACTTCTTTGTAATATCCTGACGTCCTTTTCTTACTAATTGGTTAAATGTTGGCATTCTATTTCACCTCCTGTAATCTTGAATCAATGCCAAAACCCTGGGCACCTCACATGCATTTCTCTATACGCATGCTAGATTATTATACTTTCCTGTTTTCTAAAAGTCAATAAATATTTTCCCAAATCTTAACGAAATCTTCCCTATTCTTTTGGCTATAATATCCAAAAAACCGCAAAAAGTTGCAATGACAATTCGCAGTGGTACTGTACAATTGTCTGTCTGCATATTATAATTATATTAAATATCAATTTATAATTCACATAAAATATTATATAGGATTTCTGAAAGGACCTATAATTATTTAATATTCTCATTGTTACATGAACTAGACAATATATAGAGAGGTTTTGATTATATGAAAAAATTAATTTCAACCACTTGCGTTGCTTCCATCTGTTCTATTATGCTTTTTTCAGCTTATTACCAAAATGAAGCTACTACTTTATCCAATTCAACAGCTTCCTTAGTTCAACTTGCAGATAATCCTGTGGCTTTTTCCGCTTCTCTTACCGTCGGTACTAGAGATAATACTCCATCTTGCCTTGTTCCTATGGCATCTGGCATTACTGTATACTCCAACGTCCTTGCCACCATCGATGCATCTAATGCCTGTGAAGGCTATATTATGGTAAATTACAAAGGCTCAAATCCTAAAGTTAAATTACAGATTACGGGGTCTAACGGTGTCACTTATACCTATAATCTTCACGGTGGATATGAAACATTTCCTTTATCCTCGGGAGATGGCTCTTACAAAGTTGCTGTTTACGAAAATGTTACTGGAAATCAATACTCTACAGCATTGTCACAAACATTCAAAGTAACTATTACTAATATTTTTGGTCCTAATCTTTATCCAAATCAATACGTTAATTTCCATCTTGGCAGTCAGGTTGTCGCGCAGTCCATGTTGCTTGCACAGAGTTGTAACTCAGACTTAGAAGTTGTCACAAAAGTATATAACTATGTAACATCAACTATTTCTTATGACCATGCAAAAGCTGCTACCGTACAAAGCGGATACACTTCCAATGTAGATGAGATTATGCTGAGCGGTACTGGCATCTGTCTCGACTACGCCGCTGTTATGGCAAGTATGCTTCGTAGTCAGAATATTCCAACCAGATTAGAGGTTGGATATGCCGGACAGGCATACCATGCATGGATTAGCACCTACATTACTGATGTTGGATGGATCAATGGTATTATAGAATTTGATGGTGAAAGCTGGTCACTTATGGATCCAACCTTTGCAGCTAACTCCAGTGAAACAGCACTTAAAAACTTTATTGGTAACGGAACTAATTACAAAACAAAATATATTTATTAGTAGAATTGGGGAGTTCTTATGAAAAAAATAAAAAAACTGAATCAGGAAGAGGTGGCCTCCTTTTGTAGCCAGCTTGCTTTGTTACTACCTGCCGGAATTACTCCATACGAGGCAATTATCTTATTACGTGAAGATACTCCTGATGTAAAAGGAAATGAAATCTTGGACCAATTAGAAGCAGCCCTGAAAAACGGGCTGTCTTTTCATGAAGCATTACAACGCACCTCTGTTTTTCCAGAATACGTCTTATCTATGATATTGCTAGGAGAAGAATCAGGCAACCTTGATACTGTTATCAAAAAATTAGCTGATTATTATGAACAACAGCACTCTATCTCTTCAACCATAAAAAATGCCATTAGCTATCCTATTGTTATGCTATGTCTTATGCTGACTATTTTAGTTGTACTTCTTACAAAAATCCTACCAATTTTTAATCAGGTATTTTTGCAGCTTGGTAGCGAACTTACTGGTGTTGCTGCTCAGTTAATGACAATTGGAAATCTAATAGAATCCGTTTCTACTATTTTTATCATCTTATTCATTTTTATTGGTATTTCATCCGTCATTGTATACTATGTCCCAAATTTGCGAAAACAATGTTTTCATTTTATTCATACGAATCGTTTCACTCGCAATTTCTTTCTTGGCATTGCTTATGCAAAATTTGCAAGTGCGATGTCTATGATTAGCGCAAGCGGAATCAATCTGTTTCGCGGCCTTACTCTTGCAAAAATGTTAGTAGACAATGATATTGTTTCAGATAAAATCGATCAATGCAACGAAGCTATCTCTTCTGGTGACTACCTTTATGAAGCTATGAAAAAAGCTGGAATTTTCCAAAAAAAGCATCTACGCATGCTTCAACTCGGACAACGTTCTGGTGAAATAGATACCGTTTTCGCTAAAATATCCGCATATTATGAAGAAGAAACTTTGACCCGTATGCATCGTATTTTAAGCGCCATTGAACCCACTCTTGTTATTTTTTTCTCATTATTGGTCGGTTTAATTCTGCTATCAGTTATTATGCCTCTCATCGGCATCATGTCAAATATTGGATAGGAGGACTTTTATGAATCGTTTCCGTAATCAAGCTGCTCTTTCTTTAACTCATATATGGAAGCTTTTTTCTGTACTATTTATTCTTTCTTTCTTGCTTTTCTTTTTTCAAGGAGTATACGCGGTAGACAATACCACTTCTGAAGAACAAGCAAAAAGTTTAGAAGAAGCCATTCGCCGTAGCATTATTCAATGCTATGCTGTAGAAGGAACCTATCCACCAAGTCTGGATTATTTAAAACAGCATTATGGCATTTTTTATGATTCCAATCTCTTTTATGTGGATTATACCCCTATTGGCTCCAATATCATGCCAGATATCACTATTATTCCCATGGAACCACCAGAGCAAAGGAGGTAACTATGAAAAAGCAACTAAACCATCAACATATTATAGACTTCCTTTTTGTACTTTCTTTGTTTTGTGTTTTTGCAGTTTCGTCTGTTCTACTTATTCTTTTTGGTGCTGATATCTACAATAAAACAGTCCAACAAATGGAATGCAATTATTCCTCTCGTACTTCTATTGCCTATATTACAGAAAAAATAAGACAATCTGATATTGAGCATGCTATTAACATCATTTCACAAGATGATACTCAGATTCTTATGTTAACTACTGTTATAAATGATATCCCTTATGCAACTTCTCTCTATGAATATAACGGATATTTGTATGAATTATTTGCAAGAACGGACTTAAAACTTCCTCTAGATGCCGGTCAACCAGTTATAGAACTTCATTCTCTTTCCTTTTCGCAAATTAAACCAAATATCTTAAAAATAACTTTTTCAGAAGATATTAACACTGAGCATACTATTTATGTAAGCACACATAGCAATATGGAGGTGGAATATGAATAAACTATCATCCAAAACAAGCCTTTTTCTTATTGAACTTGTTCTTTCCATCTTCTTTTTCATTGTCGCTACCGCTATCTGCATGCAATTATTTGTAAATACTTATTTTTTCTCTCTTCAAACCAAAGAAATTAATCAAGCCCTACTATGGAGTCAAAACCTTGCTGAACCATTTCTAGGAAATAACGGTGATTATTGCATCATAAAAACACTTTTTGGCGATATAGACTGCATTAAAGATTTTACTATTGAAACTGACTCCTCCTTATTACTCTGTTTTGACAAAAACTGGAATACATTGCACAACTTTACAGGTAGCAAATATATTATCTTTTCTACCTTTTCCAATGATAAAGATTTTTCTTATCAGGATATATATATTGCAAAATCCCATCCTTCTCTTGATTCTTTAACATCTGCTTATGAAATAATAGAACTATTATGCAACGATGATTATCATATATATCATCTTTCTGTAAAAAAGTGTTTGCTCAGCAGCAAACACTAGCAAGAATTTCTATCGAAATTCTTGTTTAACTACCACTATGTTACAGCAATTTCCTATTACATAAAA
>JAXJRB010000226.1:0-53914 GCA_036310845.1 Lachnospiraceae bacterium
GAAGAAGCACAGCAGAATCAGGTAAGTGGCGGATTCGATCCAATGACAGGAAAGCCGATAGAAGAAGTACAGCAGAATCAGGTAAGTGGCGGATTCGATCCAATGACAGGAAAGCCGATAGAAGAAGCACAGCAGAATCAGGTAAGTGGTGGATTTGATCCAATGACAGGAAAGCCATTAAAAGCAGCAAAACCTGCAAAGAAGAAGATGCTAATTCCAATTGTAGCAGTTATTGCAGTAGTGGCAATTGTGGCATTGGTTATTAATAGTGGTTTATTTTTAGGACCTTTTGGAAAAATTCAAAAAGCGGTGGTTAGAACATTAAAGGAGAAGCCACATATTGTAGAAGACTTACAAGGTCTTGAGATGTTAACAAAGGATGAATTTACTTTGACGGCAAAGGCTACGATGGGTGACGAGAGTGTAGAAGCAGAGTTTAGATCAAAAGCGGAAGAAAAACAGATCTATGGCGAGCTTAATATGGATGGTTTTGATGAATTATCTATCTTAGCGGGTATTGATAAGAGTAAAGTGAAAATATTGATTCCGGAAGTTGATAAGCGTGTGTTTGTCTATGATTCCAAAGGCAAGAATAATGGTTATATAGTGGAAGAAAAGGAAGAAGACGATATAGACGCTTTAAATGCTATAATAGAAAGCATTAATTCAGGAGACTACAATCAAAAAAAGTTCAACAAAGAAATAATTAATGTTATTGAGAAAGAATTTGAGTCTTTAACGTATGAGAAGGCTAAAAAAGCAAAATATCGTGTTGACGGTGATAAGAGAAAGTGTAGTGGTTACAAAACAGAGCTTACAGAAGATAATATGGTAAATATTATTGATGGTGTTGAAAAGGTATATAAGAAATACTATAGTGAAGAAATGCTTGAAATCCTGGAAGAGCAGGGTGAAAGCATTGAAGATATGTTTGAAGAAATGCGTGCAGATGTTAAAGATATGGAAGATATCGAATTAAGTTTCTATATCTATAAGAATAAGATTGCATGTATTAAGATGGAGTATACGGAAACAGATAATGTAATTGAAATCGCATTCCAGGGTGGAGATTATCGCTTACAGAATATTAAGATGACCACAGAATCTGAATGGGGTGAAAGAACCTTTGAAATAAAGGGTTCTGTGTCAGGCTCAAAAGAAAAGCTTAAGTTTATTGAAAATGGAAATAAAGATGGGGCTTTAGAAATTGAGTATGATTATAAGAGTGGTAATTTCTCCATTCAAAGAGATAGCTATAAGAATATAGATATTGAAGGTAATTTAAAACCATCGAAATCTAAACTTGTTGTAACCATTGATTGGTTTAGTTATGGAAATACTTCCTTGAGTGGTGCGAAGCTTGAATTGACGTTGTCAAAACATGCTAAAATGAGTAAATATAAGGGAAAAGAGTTTGATTTAGGAAATGCATCAGAAGACGAATGGGAAGATATGAAGGAAGATTTTGAGGATGCATGGGACGATTATGATATGGATGAATTATTAAATTATTTCTAATCTACTATACTGCTAATAAGTGAGCCGAAAGGAAGGTATGAAACCGAATCCTTTCGGCATTTTATTTTAATTAAATATTTCATATTTTGTATAGATGAAGTATACTAAATGAGAATAAATCGAAAATGGGAGAGAAAAACATGGAGAAGAAAAGCTATTGTAATGTGAACACTCTGTTACAGGGTAGATATGTAGTCGGACTTGCTATGGGAAATAATGAGCTAGGTATTACATATCATGGACATGATAATGTGACAAACAAAAAGGTTGCGATTAAAGAATATTTTCCAAATGGTATTGCAACAAGAGAGAATAATATGGTATCTGGAACGGAGTCTTTTGCTACTGGTTTGCAGAAGTTCGTAAAGGAAGCTAATATTTTAAAAGAAAAAAGTGGACTTGTTTCCATTGTAGCAGTTTTAGATGTTGTTCAGGAAAATGGAACAGCGTATGTTGTTATGGAATATGTAGAAGGAACAAGTTTGGAAGAGGTTATTAGAGGAAATAGAGTATTTCCAATTAAGAGAATACTTGATTTGATGGAGCCGTTTTTAAAGTGCCTTTTTGCAGTGCATGAGGCAGGTGTGATTCACCAGAACATTTCGCCTGATAATATAATTTTTACGAATGATGGTTATTTAAAATTAATAGGGTTTGGCTGTTTGGAGGGTGTTGTTTCAGAAAAGAGTAAGGGATATGCACCGATTGAGTTATACAGAAAACAGGAAGAAAAGAGACCAAGTACAGATATATATGCGCTTTGTGCAACCATCTATCGTTGTATTACAGGAAAAATACCTGTTGATGCAATGGAGCGATTAAATAAGGATGAACTGGAACTGCCAAGTAGTATGGGAATTGAGATTAGTGAATTGCAGGAAGCAGTTATTAGTATGGGTATGTCTGTTTCTTCTGATAAGAGATTACAGGGAGTTCAGGCGTTGTATCGAGCACTGTACGGCATTGTAATGAATAGTGACATACAGGAAAATATTAGTACAACACCAGTGAAGGAAGAAGTTAAGGAAGAATCAGTAGCAAAAAAGGTAACAGAACCAGAAGTAAAAGAAGCACCGGAATCAGAAAAGGTAGCAGAATCAGAAGTTAAGCAAGCGCCGGAATCAGAAAAGGTAACAGAACTAGAAGTTAAGGAAACACCTAAACCAGAAAAGGAAACAGAATCAGAAGTTAAGGAAGCATCAGTAACAATAAATCCAGTAGAACCACAGGTTTATGAATCACCACAGCCAGTGCAAACCCAGCAACCTGCACAGATGAATGTAAAAAAATCTGGAAAACAGGAAAAGAAAAAAGGAACGAAAAAAGGTCTTATTATAGGAATTTGTGTAGCTTTTGTATTATTGTTAGTAGTTATTGGTGGTGCTCTTGTAGCATTTGGATTGTATTCAGGAAAGATTTCAACGAAGTTATTGGTAAACACAGTAAATGTGGAAACGTCAGAAACGTCAGAAGTAGTTACGGAAGAGGAAGATGCAGAAGGAAAAGTTGACAAACTGCAAGAGATTAAGGATACACTCGCAAAAAAGGATTACCTTGGTGCTATTGATATGGTAACTGCACTTTCAGAGGAAGAAAAGGCGACTTGTGATGAAGCAGAGATTGCGTCTGTTTCAAAAGAAGCTGTGGAAGGTGTGAAAAGCTCACTTATTACAGAAATTGATGCTTATGTAAATGCTGCAGAGTATGATGAGGCATTTGCTGCTATTACTGATGGAATCTCTTATTTTGGTATACTTGGTGAAAAAGAAGTATTGGCTGGCTTGATAGATGATCAGTTTTTAAAAGACAAGGAAAAAGAGATTCAGCAAAAGCATAAAGACTATCTGAATACAACAGCAGAAAGTTGTGCGAATAAGGCAGATGAAGAAGGAATGGAAGCTGCTTTAACAGGTTTAGCTTCTTATTTGGAGCCAGAAGCGTTAGAAGCAAAGAAAACAAAGTGCTATGGAAAGCTTGTAGTTGCTAAGATGACTCAGATGAGAAATAGTGGTTCGTCTACAGAGGAAATTCTTGCTTATATTAAAGAGAATCTTGCTAAGACAGGAAATAATTGTTGGGTTCTTGAATTTTGGGATTATTATAATACGGTTTATGCAATGGAGAGTGGTAAGGGAATCACAACAGATACTACAATTAAGAATGTATCGAAAGAGGGATACCTTTTAGAGTATAGTAATTCAAAGAATCTCACGAAGGAAGATATTAAGCAATTATCAGAATATGAATTATATCTTGCATTGTATGAGATTTATGCTCGCCATGGAAGAGGGTTTAATGATGCTTCTGTAACTTCGTATTTTTCTAAGTATGATTGGTATGAGGAAACTACTAGACCAGAAGTATTTGATGAATCAATTCTAAATGAATATGAGAAGTATAATAGAGACCTTATTATTGAATATCAATATGAGAAAGGTTATCGTTAGGGAGGAGTAACGTATGAAAAAGAAGACTTTTGCTGTCATTGTAGTTACAGTTGCAGTATTGCTTCTTGTGACAGGCATTAGTTTTGCTTTTCTGGTACACCTGAACCAGAACGATACAGAACAGAGAATAGATTATTCAGAAGACATAGAGAAGGAAGAAAAACAAACAAAAGAAGAGATGTCTACGATTGTTGTGGAATCGCAGAACGATGAGACAAATCATGTGTTAGAGGAAGCTCTTCTCTATGCTCTTGGTAAGGATAGAGCGTATGATGCTTCAAAAGCACTTGCGCTTTTGGAGGATATTGCTGAGGAAAACATGGATGCACAGTTCATGGCAGGGGAAATGTATTTGCAGGGAATTGGAACAGAGAAGAACCCTGAAAAGGCAGCAGAATATATTCAAAAAGCTGTTTCTAATGGAAATAGCAGTGCATATGCGATATATGCAAAAATGTGTTTTCTTGGAGAAGGTGTAATTCTTCAGGATTATGAAAAAGCCGCAGGAGCATTTGCATCACTAGATGAGCAAAATGGACAGGCATTAGGGACACTTGGTATGATGTATGCATTAGGAATGGGGGTTCCCATGGATTTTGATATTGCGAATCAGTATCTTGAAAAAGCCAAAGAACTAGGTTATCCAAAGGCTGGTAAATTCCAGACTATGATACAGCCAAGAGTAACGGGGGCAGATAAGGAATTGCCGGAAATTTCTTCCCATGGCCTGAATAAGGGAGAAGTTATTTATAAGGATTCTCCAGAGCTTGCAGAAATGGTGCAAGAGTATACAAGTCAATTGTTAGAAACGGAAAGTTATGAACGTTTTGAGACAGAGATTGATAAGATTTTAGATATGGATGTTAATCTAACAACGTTTATTGCTATTTTTGGTAAAGAAAATTGGTTGTTTTTACAGAATCCAAATGATGGAGATTCTTATCATGATTATATAGGTGATAACGCTTATACAGAGAAAGAAATGGCATCCATAGCGTCTCATTTAATGGAGCAAAAGGCAGCAGTAGAAGCAACAGGCGCAGAATTTGTACTGTTATTAATTCCAAATAAGGAAATTATTTATGCAGAAAAGATGCCAACGTATATACAGCGTGTCAGCGAGGAAACGAAAACGGATAAGCTGGTTACTTATTTGAAGCAAAATACGAACCTCTTGATTATCTATATGAAAGATCAATATAATGCTTATAAGGATGCGTATCAGTTATATTATAAAACAGATACTCACTGTAATATGCAGGGAAGTTTTTTGGCAATAGCGGAGCTGTTGAATAAGAAATATGATAAGCAGATTAAGTTAGAAAATACAGTGTTTGAAGAGCATATGCATAATTACTGTGGAGACTTGAGTGTGCTGATTGGAAGACAAGATAGATATAATATCGATACGGTTTATTTTTTGCCACAGTCTAGTGTATCAGAAGATCAAAAGGTAGAAGATTCGCTTATGCTGATTGGAGACTCCTTTAGTGAGTTTCTAAACAGACAAGCATTATATTATTTTAATGGTGGTGTAAATCATGTTATGATTATGAATCATAATTATGATTTTTATCAGGCAACAAAAGATAATCTTCAGGATAAGAAAGTGAATTTGGTAGTATGGGAATGTACAGAACGATATATAGACAGATTAAAATAGGAGCTTGGATAAAATATATTGCTTTTTTTATTATGATTTGTCTTGGTATGTCATGTGAGATTCATGCGGAACCGGTACAGCAGGAGATTCTTCTAGAGCAGTTGTCAGAAGCTTTATCAAAAGGAAATATTTATGAAGTGATTCCGGATGGAAGTGGTGATTTTACAACCATTCAAGCAGGAGTGGAAGCGGTAGAGTCAGAGGATACTCTTTTGATTTATCCTGGAGTTTATAATGAAGCAGTAGAAATATATAATAAAACAGTGTATTTAATAGGGACAGATCGGGATAACTGTGTATTGCAGTATGAATCTACGGATTATCATAAAGTGCCACTTACTTTTGGTGCAGGAATGGTAGCAAATATGACCATATATGGTTATCATACAGGAGAAGAGAAAAAAATAGATAATCTCTATGTAACAAATGATGCATATAACAATGGAACGATAGAAAGTATTCAGATGTGGCAAATGCTATTTCCAGGCTATGCAGTACATATTGACCAAAATTATTCATATGCAAGAGATATTTGCATGAAAAATTGCAAAATTATCTCAAATAATAATCAGTGTGTTGGAATTGGGAGTCGTGGAAAGAATAAAATAACATTTGAAGATTGCGAATTGATTTCAAATGGCTCTGGTGGATGTCTTTATTTTCATAATACACAAAATCAAGAAATGAGTGGAGATGCTTTTCTGACATTACGTGACTGTTCTTTGCGAAATTATAAGTGTCCGTATGTTATGTCTATGCATTCTATGGGAGATCAAAATCCGGTTTATCTGACCTTTCAAAATGTAAAAGTAACAACAGTAGCTTATGAAAGAAAGGGTGCTTATAACGACACAAATATGAATGTCGGTGTTGATGCGGATGGAAAAGTAATGCTGGGTGAACAGGTTACGCTATTTGATGAAAAGAAAAGTTTTGATTTTATTGCTTTTGTACGTCAAAAGGTATCACATGAAGAAGAAGCGCCAGAGCTTCCGGAAGGAATTACATATTTGGAGATGGTAGAAACAAATCCAGAGTATATCAAAAAGGAAACTTTATTGGAAGTAAAAGCAAGAAAGCGTCATATCTATGATATATATAATAGCAGTAAGCTTGTTGGAGATGGGTGGTGTGGTTTAGAATATATGTATCTTACCCCCGAAAGTTATGGAAATACGTTTTCAGAGATGAACTTTCCTGTAATATCGCTGGAAGAAGAAACGGTAGAAATGCCTATGATGTGATAAGAATAATGGTATCTATTCAGGACAAGCTGAAGTATTTGCGGCTGAGGTCGTAAGAACATGATTTAGAAGAGAAAAATGCGTGATTGTTAGTTGTGACAATCACGCATTTTTTTCTTTCCAGGAAAGACCTTATCACACTAAAGTATGGAAGTATGTCGCATGAATGCGACGCAAAAATGTGCTGTTACGTAGTGGGAGTCAGGGAATGGCGTGCACTTTTTTACGAAGCAGGCGCCTTACTTCCTGATAGTAATGAGAATTACTAATGCTAAGAGTTTCTCCGGTTATAAGCAAAATTCCTTTTCTGTCATACGAAAGAATGTATTTTTCATTCACTAGATAAGACTGATGTACACGTATAAAACGACAGTTTTTAACGCTAAGATTATTTTCCACTTCACTTAATCTTCCGTAGAAGGAGTCACTACCATCTTTGGTAACAAGACGGATACAGCGACCTTCTGACACAAAGTATAAGATGTGATTAAGAGGTCTAGAATGATAGGAGGGTCTATGGTAATAGGCAAAGGTATTTTTATCTGAACTAATTAAGTCATACGCTTTACAAACGCAGTTCCATAGATCTGGAAAAGAGTTAGAAGAGATGCTGTAAAAAGGTTGTAATAGGAAAATATAGTCATTCGCTGTGGAATGATTAAAAGATTCGGAATCTTTTATTGAAATAAATATGATAGAGTGCTTTTGTTCCTTCAGGAGTAGAAATGAATTGATAAAATCTGTAGAGAGAACCGACTCGGAAAAGATAATAATATCTGGATAAATGCCATGTAGTGCATAGTCTGATAAGTCGCAAGAATTACGAATTGTCAAGGTATTAATATCAATACCTCTTCGTGAAAAGGCTTTTATAAATTCCTGTGGCAAGCAATTTATCATAGATTCCTGATGAGAACAAAAAGCAATGGTTAGCATAGTAAAAATACTCCTAAATAGTGAAATAAAAAATGTGAAACCTTCAAGTGGGTTATCTGTTAGAAAGTATAATGTGAGACAAAACAAAATAACATAGGAAATAAGTACTATTTTTGAGCATTTTTTATGCGTGAAGAAATGAGGAGGGGATGTAGGAACAGGTATAGAATCTATATAATATACATAGATTAGAAAAAAATGTTTGAAGGATTGATATGCAGAGCAATGTTATGGTTCATTTATCGAATATCATTATTCCGGCTCTTATTTTTTATATAATAATGACCGGACTGGCACAAAAGAAAAATATCTACCAAAGTTTTACCAAGGGAGCCAAGGAAGGTGTTGAGACAGTATTTGGAATCTTACCGACTCTTATAGGACTTATGGTATCCGTAGGAGTGCTCAGAGCATCCGGATTCTTAGATTTTTTGGGAAAAATTTTGGGGTGCTTTTTGGGCGATTTTCCACAAGAGCTGGTATCTTTGTTTATGGTAAAAATAGTATCCTCATCAGCAGCAACAGGTTTGTTATTGGATATTTATAAAGAGTATGGTACGGATTCGTATGCTGGTCTTGTGGCTTCCTTAGCGGTTAGTTCGACGGAAACTGTGTTTTATACAATGTCTGTGTACTTCATGGCAGTTAAGGTAACAAAAACACGTTGGACATTACCGGGAGCGTTGGTTTCGACAATTGCTGGTATCTTAGCAAGTATTTTACTTGCAAAAAAAATGTAATTTATGCAAGAAACCTATCGCAAAAAATTGAAATGATTGAAAAAATAAAAAGATTCTTTATATTGATTTTTAGAGGTTCTTTGTCTAACTATTTTTAATTTCTACTAAACAGATAGGAAAGATTCTGCGATAAATGCTTATTGCGCAAAGCTCTTTTTTTTGATTTAATCCATTTGTGGCAAAATTTTAGTCTTGAGTAAAAGAAATGGAGGCAATAAAGAGATGGGACAAGTAAATGTTATGGAGGTACAGGATAGTGAAAGGGCGATGCGCATGATATGCGATTTGTTAATGAAGAATCAGGGATTTCAGATTATGATTAACATACCTCAAAATGAAGGTCCACAGGAAACTGCCATGGAGTCAGTAAGAAATAAAACAACACACGATTTAGAAAAAGATGTCACGGATATTATTCATGAAATAGGAGTACCTGCTCATATCAAGGGATATCAGTATTTGAGAGAAGCGATTATGGTGTCCGTAGAAGATAGAGAGATGTTAAGTGCAGTAACAAAGATTTTATATCCAGAGATAGCTAAAAAGTATCATACAACATCCAGTAGAGTAGAAAGAGCAATTCGTCATGCAATAGAGGTAGCATGGAACAGGGGAAATATGGATACGCTGGATTCTATGTTTGGTTATACGATTAATGTAGGCAAGGGAAAACCGACGAATTCTGAATTTATTGCATTAATCGTTGATAAAATTCGTTTACACTATAGAGAATAAGATGATAATAAAAAATACTAATGTATAGATGCGGAGCGTTACTAATAGAAGTGCGCTCCTTTTTTGCTTTATAGGAAAGTGCTGTAGCGTAGTGGCAGTTAGACAAGAATTTCGTAAGAAATTCTTGCCAAAGTGCGTGCGCTGGCACGCACTATTTGTTCTTCGTTAGGATTAAGGTGTCAAAAGACACCCTAATTTTATAAAGCAAAAACGTTAAAATGTGTGAACAGTGATAATAAAATGAGTAAAATATTCAATCAAAATATTGTAAACATTTCAATTATAAGATACTATATAAGATATAATAAAAATATCAGTTAAATGGGAGCAGAGTATTAGGAATGTTTAAGGTACATTTTTATTCCCAAAATGTTTGGAGAGGAGAAATGAGATGAAAAAGTATTCAAAATTATTCATTGTATTCTTTCTATGTTCTATTTTTTTGACAGGATGTAATACAAGCAAGGAAGAAGCAAAGGTTTATTATTTGAATTTTAAACCGGAAGTAGCAGATGTATGGGAAGAAATTGCAGAACTATACACGCAAGAAACTGGGGTGGAAGTAAAGATACTTACGGCACCAAGTAATGGTAACGCTCAAACATTAAAAGCTGAAATTGCAAAAAGGGATGCTCCTACCATTTTCCAAATTAATGGACCAGTGGAATTTGAGGATTGGAAAAATTATTGTGTTGATTTAAGTGATACAGAATTGTATTCATGGTTAAAAGATAAGAGTATGGCAATATCGGATGAAACAGGAGTTTATGGTATGCCATACGTAGTAGAAGGATATGGAATTATTTATAACGATGCCATTATGCAGAAATATTTCTCATTGGCAAGTAGAAGCACGAAATATAAATCTATGGATGAAATAAATACATATGCCAAGTTAGAAGAAGTAGTAAAAGATATGACAGAACATAAAAATGAGCTGGGTATTCAGGGGGTATTTGGTTCAACTTCTTTCTTTAAAGGAGAAGACTGGAGATGGCAGACACATTTAACAAATCTTCCAATTTATTATGAGTATAAGGATAAAGGGGTAAATGATTTAGAAACTATTGATTTTTCATATGGCAATAATATGAAAAAAATATTTGACTTATATATAGATTATTCATGTACTCCTAGAACGGAATTGAGTAAGAAAACGGTAGCTGATTCTATGGAAGAATTTGCACTTGGCAAATGTGCAATGGTACAGAATGGTAACTGGGCTTGGACACAGATTGCTTCAGTAAGCGGCAATACCGTTACAGAAGACAATTGTAAATATCTCCCAATCTATATTGGAGCAAAGGGAGAGGAAAACCAAGGGCTTTGTATTGGTACAGAGTGCTATATGTGTATTAATAATATGGTGAGTGAGGAATCTCAGCAGGCCTCTATTGATTTTATAGAATGGCTTTATAGTTCAGATATAGGTAAAGACTATGTTACAAACAAACTTCAATTCATCACGGTGTTTAATACATTTAGTGATGAAGAAACACCATCGAATCCGTTGGCAAGACAGGTATCCCAGTATGTTAGTGATGAATCTCTTTTTTCTGTAAGTTGGAATTTTACTACATTTCCTAGTCAAGGATATAAAGATAAGTTATCAGAACATTTGCTTATGTATATTAATGGGGAAATGGATTGGAGTGGAGTTAGTAAGTATGTTGTAGACCAGTGGAATGCTGAAAAAAGTGGAAAATAGAGGAGGACGCTATGAATAGTAAAGCTAAGGGACTTTCAATTGCAAATAAAGTAACGATGCTAATTGCCTGTACATCTATTACTTTGATGGTTGCAATATTGGTTGTAGCATACATAATTAATAGTAAAAATATAATTGAATTATGCGAAAGTTATTTGTATGATACATGTATTTCAGCATCAGATACCTTGTATGAAAGCTTTTTTGGAGAAGATAATCTGAGTGAATTACAGGTTCGCTTGGAATATATTTTGAATAACGTTGGTATTAATACGATGGATTCGAGTACCTGTTATTTAGTTGATTCACAGGGAACATATTTATATGCTAGAGATGATAGTTTATTAGGAACTGTGATTTCCAATAATGAAGTAGTACAAGAGGTATTAAATACATTGGCTAATGGTAAGATAACCACAGCAGATGTTCGTCAGTGTGTTGTTGATGGAAAAGAAGTGTATATTTCTTTTATTTGTACCGTAAACGATTGGATTTTGGTAGTACAGGCTGATAAAGATGATGTTATGAAGCCTATCACAACGATAAACATTTGGTGTATCTCTATCGGTATTATTCTGCTGGTAGTATCTTTATTAATTGGTATTACTTTCACACAGATTATTACAAAACCAATTAAGGTATTAACAGCTGTCATTAACGATATTTCTGAACTAAATATGTCTTCCGATAAGAAGATACCACATACCAAAGATGAAATTGGTACGATGTCAATGGCAGTGGAAGTAATGAAAGATAAGCTTTTTTCTATTGTTAATGAATTAAATGAGATTTCAGGTATTTTGGTAGATGATTCAAATAGTTTAGCTGATATTTCGCAAAAGGTTAATGATGCTTCCTCTGAGAACTCAGCTACCAATGAAGAGCTTGCAGCTAGCATGGAAACTACTTCTTCTGCAGCAAATTCTATGAATAATAGAATTCAGAATATCAATGCTACAATTTCGGATGTTGCAGATAAGATTGAAAATGGAACAGAGCTTACTGGACAGGTTATGGAAAAGAGCATTGGTATTAAGGAGAATACGAAAAAAGCGAGTGAAGATACCATTAATCTGTTTGGAACAATTCGAGAGTCATCTCAGGAAGCAATTCTTAGAGCTAGAGATGTGGAAAAAATTAATTCGCTTGCAAATACCATTCAGGATATTGCGGAACAGACGAATTTACTTTCATTAAATGCTTCTATTGAAGCGGCAAGAGCAGGCGATGCTGGAAGAGGCTTTGCGGTAGTAGCAGATGAGATTTCAAAATTGGCTCATCAGACAACGGATACGAGTGCCGGTATCTTAGTTATAGCAGAGCAGGTAAATGAATCGGTAGAGGTTCTTACGGATAGTCTTGTAAAGGTCTTAGACTTTATGAAGAATAATGTAATGGCTGACTATGAAGACTTTATCAAGTCTAGTGATGAATATAGCGAAGCAACAGAAACCATAGAACAATTCATGAATAGTGCAAATGCTCAAATTAATGAAATTAGTTCAGATATTAATAGTATTGCAGGAATGATTTCTGGTATTAGCAGTAATATTAGTGAATGCGCTGTCGGAGTAAATGATATAGCGATGAAGACAACAGATGTTGTAAGTCTGACTATTGAAACGCATGAGAGAACAATGAACTGTAAGAGCTTAGCAGAGAAGCTTCGTGAGATTACGTCAAGATTTCATTAAAGAAAAGCTATCAAGGAGGCAGGATTTATCCTGCCTCTGTATTGTTGTGATCGGAAGTTGTTGTAATTAATAAAAAAATATACAATTTATACTATTTAGAAATTGTGTATAATAACCGATATATTATATAGAATTATCAGGATATCAGCATAAGGATATGCTGTGGGTATGCATGGATGCGTTATATTTGAAGGATACGAGATAATTATTCAGGTTGATTTTTCAATACAAATCATGAAAGCAATGAATAATTACGGTAGGGGAATGTATTCCATGCATCGGGCAGAAAATAAGGGGCTGCTCGTTTTTTTATGTGTATGTAGCACATACTCTGGGGGGAGTATAAGAGTCAAAGGAGGACCAATTATGCGGATAGTAGAGAAAATGCTATACGGTATTGGTGGATTGCTTGCACTTGTACTTCTTTTTATTTTATTTTGCCACTTCAAACCGGAACTAGCAAAAAATCTTGGAGAGACCATTCAGGCAAATGCCAAGGAAACGGAAGAACTTATAACAGAAGAAAAAAAAGAAGAGGATACCTTTGATATTGCCACGGCATCGGATGGCTTGGCGGTGTTGCCAATAGCAAAGGAAAACTATGCTGTGCCAACAGAGGATATGCTGGAGCTTCCATCATGGGCAAAACAAAAAAGTGGAATGACACCGATAAAAGACCAAGGAACGCAGATTACAGAAGAAGAAGTAGCAGAAATACCAGCACAAATTGGAATGGGAAAAGATGGAAAAGGGTTAAGCTTTGATGCTCTTATGTATCCTTATTATCATATGTTGGATGCAACAGGACAGGCAATATATCGTCAAATTTACGCGAATGCAAATGCTATGATAAAGGATTTTGCTCCTGTGGAAGCGGTTTCACCTACTTTATTAAAAAATGCATTTATTTCGGTGGTCAATGATCATCCAGAGCTTTTTTGGGTAAATACGGCGTATCAGTATAAGTATGCGCCATCTGGACGAGTAGCAGCAATCTATTTGTCGTTTAATAAGACAGCGGATAATATCGATATGGCAAAAGGCTTATTTGAAGCGGCAGCAGAGGAAATTTTATCGGGAGCGCAGGAGCTTGATAAGGTTCATGACAAAGAGTTATTTATTCATGACGCATTGGTTGAACAGATATCCTATAATAAAGCAGCATCTATGAATCAGAGCGCATATAGTGCGTTGGTTCTTGGAAAAACAGTATGTGCGGGTTATGCAAGGGCATATCAGTATCTGTTACAGCAGTTGGGAATTCCGTGTTATTATTGCACGGGGTATGCCGGTGAGAATCATGCTTGGAATATCGTGAAACTGGAAGACACCTATTATAATGTAGATGTAACCTGGTCGGATACAAAGCCACAGAATTATTTGTATTTCAATGGAACAGATGCCGATTATACAAAAGACCATATTAGAAGGGATTTAGCAGTAAATCTTCCTGTTTGCAATGGAACCTTATATCGCCTTTGCGAAATAGAATATGAGGAGCCGGAAAAACCAAAGAATAATTCATCATCAAAAGAAGATACGGATACTTCGAAAGAAGAAGCGCAGCAGATTGTTGTGCTTCGAACATTGGAGCAGGTAGGGTTTGAGTATGAGGATTTAATTCGAACCATTCAAGATTATTATGCGGATTGTAGCCAGCAGCTGGTAAAGACCAATAGTAAGAACGTAACATTCAAAAATGTTGTTAAGGACGATAAGCTTTGGAAAGAGATTATGAAGAGCTACGAAAAGGGTGACTATGAAAATGCTTATATGAATCGTCTTCTTGCAGAAAAGCACTTAGGTGGTGCAAAGCTTAAGGTTACTGGAGAGATGCTTGTAGACGGAAGTTACTTGATTACGCATGAGGTAACGTTACAGTAGGAGGATTAAGGAATTTGCCTTAGAAAGGTATGTAAAAAGAATACTAACATAAAAAATGTTAACAAAAACCGCTGTATGGTTACAGCGGTTTTTGTTTTGAAAAAATAGAAACTATTTGTGTTCCTGAAGCCATCGAAGTGCAGTATAGGCATAAACGGCGCTTCCTATGGTAAGAGCATTGTCATCAAACATAACCTTTGGATGATGCAAGGGATATTCATATCCTTTTGCTGGTTCGCCTGCGGCAATGGCAAGCATAATAGAGGGAACTTCGTGGCTAATATATGCAAAATCTTCAGAGCCTGAGCATTTTGATGCCGTTCCATAATCAGACATAGCATTGAGCTGACTTGCTGAGAATGCTTTCTGTGAGCCGAGAAGTTCATGTACATAGGATAATGTGCATTGTGCAAGACAGGCTTCATTGATTAGTACTGGACATCCACTTGTAAAGTCGATGGTAGCAGTTGCACGAAAGCTTGTAGCAATACCGGATGCAATTTCGCAAATACGTTTTTTGATATAGTCTCTTGTTTCCTCATCATAGGCACGAAGGGTTCCACCAAGAGAGGCGGTATCAGGAATAACATTATCAGCAATACCGGCATGGACAGTGCCGATAGTTAGAGCTACAGGATCAAAGAGGAATAGCTCTCTTGCAGAAATCTCTTGCAATCCAATGATAATATGTGCAGCAATGGTAATTGGGTCAATTCCTTTATTTGGAGTAGAACCATGGCAACCTTTACCTTGTATTTGTATGGTAAAGTAATCGGCAGCAGGAGCACTAACACCGCCATCGCATGCAACAATTGTTCCCGTAGGAAGTGGAATGCCTGTCATGACATGCATCATAAGAGCGGCGTCTACAGACGGATTTTCTAGGACGCCATGTTCAATCATATCCTTAGAGCCTTCTAACAATTCCTCGGCAGGTTGAAACATTAACTTGACAGTACCTTCTATTTCGGCTTCATGTTCTTTTAGGAGTCTTGCAGCACCAAGTAGCATAGCAGTATGCATATCGTGTCCGCAAGCGTGCATGTTGTTGTTATGGGAAGCAAAGTCAATGGTGGCTTCTTCTTTAATTGGAAGCGCATCCATATCGGCACGAAGAAGGAATACTTTTCCTTGTTTTTTGCCGCCAACAAGTGCGGTAAGACCGGATTTTCCACAATCAGAGGGAGTGTATCCCATTTTTTCTAACTCTGCTTTGACAAACGCTTTTGTTTGCTTAAGGGCAAAACCAGTTTCGGGATTTGCATGAAGATGATGTCGGGTATCAATTAATATCTTTTCTATTTGCTTGGATTCGGAAAGTAGTTGTTCAGGTAACATAGAGGTCTCCTTTATATAGATAATTTCAAGTTTACGTGTTAAAGTGAGCCACTGGACCCATTATACTCAAATATGTCTGCCTGTGAGCAAGCTCCCGCAGCCAATTCGGCTCATCTGTGCATGGTTCACTAACCCCAAATTTAGTTTATATTAGAATGAGTCAAAATAGAGTTATTCATACTATTATAAGTTTAAAAAAGAGAAAAGTCAAAACACTACTAAAAGACACATAAGAAAACCGACAGTCTTTATATTGGTGTTTTAATAATCGGACTATTTTAAAAATATTCAGAAAAAGTATTGCCAAAATGATATAAAAGTGTTATGATACAGTTACAGAAACAAAAGAGAAAAAACAAAGATACAAAAGATAAAATCTTTGAAAAATAGGAAAGAAAAGGAGGTACAGTCCATTGGGACCTTAGAAAATTATTTTCAATATGAAAGTGGTAATACCTAGTAACTCCACGAAGAAAGACCTTAAAGATATGGAAAAGAAAATATTTGATGAAGAAAAGCAGAGTAGGATATGAAAATAGAATACAAAGCAAAATAAATTCAGATAAGAGTTAAGGTAATCGGG
The DNA here is from genome assembly GCA_036310845.1 of Lachnospiraceae bacterium. Lineage (GTDB taxonomy): Bacteria > Bacillota > Clostridia > Lachnospirales > Lachnospiraceae > COE1. The sequence continues at coordinate 16,491 of JAXJRB010000226.1, forward strand.
CAGGTAAATCATATTGAAGTATACCACATAAAAAGAGTTATTATATAAAAAAATTGAATATGGTGCGCAAAACAAAAACAAATATCGATGAAAAAAGAATAGGAATATAGAAAAGTATCATCGAGGAAAGAGAAGAAAAAATTGAATAACGAATTTCATTAGAGCGACCGTTATATCACAAAGAAGGATATAGCGGTCGCTCATTTTTTAAATTATATAAACACTCAAAAATGTTAATAACAATTCTTTTTGTTAGTGATTTTTGGAAAGAACTATTAACAGAAGAATTCTATAAGAAATACTATAAAAAATAGAAAATTGAATATACTACAAGAAATTATCTTGTATTAAAATAGAGTAAAATAGTGTAACGATTAGGACAGAACAAAGAAGCTGTTACTGAGACTAAAAGTATATAAAACAATGGGGGGATATAATGGGAATACATTTTGGGGTTGATTATTATCCAGAGCATTGGCCAAGAGAACGTTGGGAAACAGATGCAAAGCTTATGCAAGAAATGGGTGTGCAGGTAGTGAGAATGGCAGAATTCTCATGGTTTAAGATGGAGCCTAAAAAGGGAGAATTTCATTTTGAGTGGTTAGAGGAAGCGATTGCATTGCTGGCAGAGTATGGTATACAGACTGTTCTTGGAACACCGACAGCAGCACCACCAGCATGGATTATTGAGGAAAATCCAGAGATTCAGCCGATAGATACACAGGGAAGAGTAAGACGTTTTGGTGGTAGACACCATGATTGTCAGTCCAATCCGACATATCGTGAGCATATAAGAAGATTCGTGACGGCTATGACAAAGCGTTTTGCAGATCATCCAGCAGTCATTGGATGGCAAATTGACAATGAGCTTGGTAATTCACATGGTGATTTATGTATGTGCGATTCCTGTAAGTCAAGATATCAGCAATGGTTGGAGAAGAAATATGGAACTATTGAAGTACTAAATGAAGCGTGGGGAACTGGGTTCTGGAGTCAGGGTTATAACAGCTTTTCGCAGATTGGAACACCACTTATTACTGCGGTTGGCGAGAACCCATCAGCTATGCTTGACTGGAAGTGTTTTTGTTCGGATTTAATTGTTGATTTTGCGAAATGGCAGGCAGATATTATTAGAGAGAACTGTCCAAATCATTTCATTACACATAATTATATGTGCTTTGATGATAAGGTAAACTATTACGATTTAGGAGAACTGTTGGACTTTGTATCGAATGACATTTATCCGGCCGGAAACTGGCAGAAGCAGCCACATCAGCCGGATGCGGAAATAGCAGCTTCACATGATGTTATTCGAAGCTATAAAAAGCAGCCATTCTGGATGATGGAGCAGCAGTCGAATATTGCAGGATGGGGCACGATGGGACGAGCTGTTGATCCGGGACAGATGTCGGCATGGGCAATGCAGTCCGTAGCGCATGGAGCCGATGCGGTTGTCTTTTTCCGTTGGAGAACCTGTGCCATGGGAACAGAACAGTTCTGGCATGGAATTTTGGGACACAGTGGAAAGCCGGGAAGAGTTTATGAAGAAGCAAAGGCATTAACGCATCGTTTTGCTCCACATATGGATGCGTTTGAGGGAACCATGCCTCGTCCTGAGGTTGCCATTGTGCATTCCTTTAGACAGAATTATGCTTTTCAAGTTCAGCCAAATCATCCGGATTTGTGGTATGTAGGACACCTTCATAAGTACTATAAAGCATTTTTTGATAAGAAGATTCCGGTTGACTTTGTACAGGATATGGATGACTTATCAAAATACAAGCTTGTTGTGGCGCCATTACAGTATCTGATGACACCAGAGCTTGAGCAGCATTATATTGATTATGTGGCGAATGGTGGTCATTTGATTCTGACGATGCGTACTGGTGTAAAAGATGCAAATAACATTTGTATGACAGATAGAGAACTTCCAGGCAGATTGGGTGATATTTGTGGTATTAAAATTCCAGAATATGATTGTCTGTTCCACAAAGAGTGTGCGGTTCTCTTTGGAAAGAAAGAATATAAGACAGAAAAATGGGCAGATATTATCACTCTTACCGGTGCAAAGACACTTGCTGAATATACAACGAGCTTCTATAAGGAGACACCTGCAATTACGGAAAATAAATACGAGCAAGGTAAGGTGTGGTATGTAGGTACTGAGCCTTCGGATGAGCTTATGGCAGACTTTGTGGAGCATGTCGTAGATAGCTGTGACATCAAACGACTTGGGACAGCCCCAGAGGGTGTAGAGTTAATGACAAGAGAAAATGATGGTCAGATATGGCTCTTTGTTATTAACCATACCAATGAAGAAAAGGTATATAAGCTTAATGATACTTATAAGCTTCTTGAGGGTGAGCGAGAAGAATATCTCAAGCCTTATGAGGTACAGCTCTTTGTGAAAAATAAATATGGTCGATAAAGCATAGAAATAATAAATTTTATATTAAAGTGAAACAGCAGGCAAGAATTTATAAAAGGTATATGGACTTTTGCCTGCTGTTTTTATATGTAAAGTTAATCTCTGCCATCTTCTGGATAATCCCGTATTAATTCGTTAATAGCATCAAGGTCAATTTCCAGCGCGCTATTAAAAATGTTAACAGGTGCTTTTTTCATGTCTAAAACAAAATCAGGTGTACCCATAATAACCCCAATGACGGATTTTATGTTAATTATTACTATGTGCAATTGTGTTCTTTATGTGACAAGAGTATAATTTAAGGAAATGAAAAATTACTGAATAATTACAATTTAAGAATATTTGAGTTTGTAGATGCTGGAAAGGCTAGGTTACTAATATGCAAGATTTAGCAGTTTGTGAACAGAATCATTGTCAGTATTACATGGGGGATTCTGAGTGGTGGGATAAACGTTTTAAAAATAGAGGAAATGAAATAATGTCACCAGAGAATCAGTTAAAACAAGACATAGATTATTTTTCAACAGCAAAAAGTTTTTTGGATTTGGCATGTGGAGATGGAAGAAATTCGATTTATCTTGCTCAAATGGGATATGAGGTATATGGGGTGGATTTTTGTATTGAAGCTTTAAAGCGTTTAAATTTATTTGCCAAAACAAGAAAATTGTCAATAAAAACTAGATTAATGGATGTGACATCCCAAGATGAACTCTTAAATTTTGGTGAAAAGGTAGATGTAGTAATTGTAAATCATTATAGACCCATAAGAGAAGTGTATCCGATATTAAGTACTATGTTAAATGACAATGGTATTATATGGGTAAATGGATTTGCAAGTGTGCCAGAGGATAATTTAGATGTGAAAGAAAATGATATCTTACAGGACAAGGATTTTGAATTACTTATAAATTTTGAATTATTAAGTAAAGAAAACTATGCGATTGGTCAAAGAAAGTTTAAGAGATATATATGGAAAAAGGGAGAACAATCATGCAAACAAGTAAGATAAAAATAATGACAATGATGAGTTTGATGACTGCCATTCTTTGCATACTTGGACCAATAACAATGCCAATTCCTATAAGTCCGGTGCCGATTTCGTTAGTTACATTGATAATCTATTTATCTGTTTATATATTAGGGATGAAGCGGGGAACAATAAGTTGTCTGCTTTATTTGTTGATTGGATTTGTAGGTTTGCCGGTTTTTTCAGGTTTTACTGGTGGCGTAGGACGGCTTTTAGGGCCAACGGGTGGCTACATGATAGGCTATGCATTTATGGCAGTAATTAGTGGTTTTTTTATAGAGAGATGGATAACGAAGCGTGTTTTACATATGGTAGGTATGGTACTTGGAACCATGATTTGCTATCTATTTGGCACAATATGGCTTAGTATGCAGGCAGGAATGAGCTTTTCTGTGGCACTAGGGGCAGGAGTAGTTCCCTTTCTGATAGGAGATAGTTTAAAAATAATAATGGCAGTCTCCATAGGTCCTCTTATTAGAAAACGGTTAAAAAGGGCAGGATTGTTACCAGATGGAAGGAGACAGCATGGGAATTAAGACAACGAGATACAAGGTGTTAGTAGTAGATGATGATGCGACAATCAACGAAATGCTCAATACCTATTTGAATAGAAATGGATATGATGTCAGTTCAGCATATTCGGGAACAGAGGCAGTATTGCTGATGAAAACACAAATCTTTGATTTGGTAATTTTGGATTTGATGCTTCCGGGACTGTCCGGTGAACAGGTATTGGAAAAAATGAAGGAAATCAGACAGATACCGGTAATCGGACTTTCGGCAAAGGATGATGCAAAAAGTAAGATAGAGCTATTAAGAAACGGGGCAGATGATTATATGACCAAGCCGTTTGATTTGGAAGAGCTATTGGTAAGGATAGAAGTGGTACTAAGAAGAGTATATGCTAACTCCTATTTTAATACATCCGTAATTCATTGTGGAGAGCTTTGTTTAGACACTGTCAAAATGTCGGTAACAGTGAAAGAACAGGAAATCCACCTGACTAAAAATGAATTTGCGATATTGCAAATGATGATGGAGCATCCACAACAGGTTTTCACAAAAGATATGATATACGAAAAGCTATGGAATGAAAGCCTCGAGGGGACAGAGAATGCCATTAATGTACACATTAGTAATATAAGAAAAAAGCTTTCTGCAATTGATAACAGCAAACAATATATCAAGACGGTTTGGGGAATTGGATTTAAGCTGGAAATATAATCTTTATACTTTCCTTAGATTTGATAACAGAGTTTTCTTAAACATTTTCCTTAGAATCAAATCAAGAAGGAGGAAAAAGTATGGATTATGTATTAAGGACAAGGGGATTGTCCAAAAAGTATGCAGACTGTCAAGCAGTGGATAGGGTATCTGTTATGGTGAATAAGGGAGATATCTACGGCTTAATAGGAGAGAATGGAGCCGGTAAGTCCACCCTGATGAAGATGATTGCCGGATTGGTAGAGCCTACAGAAGGAATTATTGAGCTATTCGGGACGACAAAGATACAGGAGGAGCGTTACCGAATTGGTTGTGTAATCGAGTCGCCAGCGCTTTATGAGGAGCTTACGGCAGAGCAGAATATGGAGGTATTTCGAAGAGCTTATGGTCTGACGAACCGGGAAAGTATACATCAGATTTTGGAGATGATGGGCTTAGGGAAAGCAGCTAAGAAACAGGTAAAAAAGTTTTCACTCGGAATGAAGCAGAGATTGGCGATTGGAATTGCATTATTGGGAAATCCTGACTTTCTGATTCTGGATGAACCGATTAATGGCTTAGACCCTACCGGTATACAGGAGATGCGAAATCTTTTACTCAGATTAAATAGGGAAAAGCGCATCACTATTATGATTTCCAGCCATATATTAAGTGAGTTGTCCAAGATAGCTACAAAATATGGAATCATGAAGGGTGGAAGGCTGATTGACGAGGTGACAGAGAAAGAAATCGTTACTAAATGTCAGTGCTGTCTCAAGCTAAAGGTATCGGATGCTGTGAAAGGAGCATTGCTGATAGAGAAAAGGTTACATTCTACAAGCTACGAAGTGGTAGAGAACAATGGGCTTCGAATCTTTGATTTTGTAGACAACCCGGATGTAGTGAATTCTTTATTTGTGCAGGAAGGAATTCAGGTTTATGAATGTTCTGTTTCGCAGGAATCGCTAGAAGATTATTTTAATGAAAAGATTCAAGGAGGAAACAGAAATGATTAATTTAATTAGAGCAGATTGGTATCGGGCAATACATGGTAAAGCATTTCGATTATGTATGCTATTGACGTTGGGATGGGTATTCTTATGCGCATATATGCAGCATGCAACGATAGCATTAAGAGAAAACTTATCGGGTGGAAAGATAACGATAGATTATATCAATTCCTTTTTTAACTATGATCCTATTACGTTGCCATTAATCATATTTTGTAGTAGCTTCGTAGCAAATGATTTCAGACAGAAAACCGTTAAGCATTATATGGAAAAGGGAATTGACCGTTGGAAATATTTTGTGTCAAAAATGGTGATAGGCTGGTTGGCAGCAGTCATTTTTCTTGCCTGTGCATTTGCAATGGGATTTTTCTGCTATAAAATGTATTTTGATACAGGTAGTGCGGTGGAAATTAGTGTTCAAAATATCTTGTTTTTTGTGATATGTCAGATGCTGTGTCACATGTCAGTTGCTACATTGGCCGTTTTTATTACTGGTATGATAAGAAATAGCTCAGCAAGCATGGCGGTTAATTTTATTTTTATGTTCTTTGGATATCTGGGATTGAGTGGTTTGATGAAAATGATTTCGTTTGATTTTGACATTTCGTTGCTATGGGCATATAGTAATGTGGGCATGACAGATATTGGAGTGGGAATGCCGTGGACAATATGGGTTATTCTGGTATTTCTAGGGTATTTTATAGTTTTTAATGGAATACTTATGGTTATTTATAAGAAAAAAGACATTGCATAGAAGCAAGGAGGGATATGGTTATGAATGTAGGGATTTGGATATATGCTATATTGGTAACAATATCCCTCTTATTTTTTGTTTTTGTGTATGTTATGCATCGGAGAGAAGTAACGCGATTGAGCAAAAAAGTGGAAAAGCTACTAAAAAGTGATACGCATGTGGAGTTAAATACTGAGTTTCCAACGAAGGATATGGAAGAACTGGTAACTGCTCTCAATGGTTTACTAATGACATATAGGGAGCAGATGAATACGTTACAGAAAAAAGATGAGACCATAAAGGAAACGATTACCAATCTTGCACATGATCTAAGGACACCAATGACGGCGATGCAAGGCTATACAAAAATGCTGATGGAATCTGCAGAATTGTCAAAGGAAGATAGGATATCTGTAAATGTAATCCATGAACGTTTATTGGCATTAAATTGCTTGCTGAATCAACTGTTTGAGTTTGCAAGAATAGAGGCAGAGGAATTAGAGATTTGCATAGATACGGTAGACTTGAATGCAATTTTTAGAACGGTTGCAGTGTCGTTTTATGGAGCCTTTGAAGCAAGGGGATTAGAGCCACATATAGAGATTGCGGATATGCCGTTTCTATTTTTGGGGGATGAAAAGGCGATAACCAGAATCTTTGAAAACGTAATATCCAATGCGTTTGCTCATGGAATAAGTGATTATAGGTTTTCTTCTTATATGGAGACACAACAGTATACGTTTGTATTTCAAAATGTAACAAATGATATCAAGGAAACGGATATGGATAAAATATTCGAGCGTTTTTATACCACAGATCAGTCACGCTCCAAGAAAACGACAGGGTTAGGACTTACTATAGCAAAAAAACTTACAACTCGTATGGGTGGAAGTATACGGGCATCGTTAAAAGATTGCATTTTTGAAATTAAAATATGTTTTCCGTTTCAGTAAGATGTATCATGTCAATCTGATTGGTTGTAAATAAGGAATAAAACGATTACAAAGGGCATTCACAATCTGTGAAGCCCTTTGTTTGTTAACAAATGTATATAAAGAGTGTTTATTCTTGTGTTCTTACATCGGTATATTTCAGATACAAAACACTTAATACATAAAATATTCCGCAAATGCAGATGCATGCAATACCAAATACTCCATAATCCAATTCAAAGAGAGGATCGTTTGCTCTCATTCCTACACTGAAAATAGAATATGGAAGAATATACCACAATCCTTTTGTAGTGAGTGCAAGGCTTGCAATGCTTCCCATCAGAGCCATAGCAATAGGAATGGAAAAGCTTCGTATTACCAGCGAGAAAAAGAGCTGAACACAGCAAATACAAAGACCACCCAAGAAACCACAAACAATCCATTCTGGCATTTCGCTTGGAACTGCAGAGGTAACCCCTGCTATTTTTCCACTAAGTAAGAACAAAACAGTAATCCAAAGTAAAGATAATCCTAACATAAAAGCAGCGCACAACAGTTTATTTCTTACCAGCTTCCAAGGAGAAATATGAACCAAAAGCTGATTCCAGTTTGTGCCGGTATGCTCTAAACGCCAGAGATAGCTACAGTATACACCAAGCAGTGCAGGCATGAAGAAATAGCACAGGAAAATGGTATGCTGTGACCAAAGGCTATACCACAGATCATCCAATATTGCAATATTACCTAGATAATTAAGGGTTCCAATAAACGCAGAGATGAGTGGCAAAATAATAAAAGCAATCCAAATGGGAGAACCTTTTAGTTTAATATATTCCATTGGTACGTGTAGTTTGCAGATTCGTTTTGAGGTATTACGTTTTGCCGTTTTCACATAGAATGAAAAGCCTTCCACGGGTCTTTTTTGGAAAAGGAACCATCCGATTATGAGTAAGCAAATAATCCATAAGAAAACCCAGAAAAACGCACCATCAAGGGGAGCACCATAATAAAAATCCATATCTCTTGTCACAGGATCCCAGTCCATGGCAACAAACATATTTGCACCAAAGAGTCCCCATGGAATGATTTCATACAAAATAGAACGTGGCAAAAACATAATAAATAATCCAGCCATGCCCCCAGCAAGACCGACACACAGAGAAACAGCCTGATTCAAAAAAGTAAAAGATAAAATTAACTGTATGAGATATAGAATAAAACTAATCAGTATTGTTTGCACGGTGTAAAGAGCGTATGCCAAAGGATCAGGTCTTCCGCCAAAGTCATAATGAGTACCAATCACAAACATAGATACAAGCTGCATGCCGGAAAAGAGTACAATATAACATAAGCCTGTTAGAGCTTTGGAGAGGAAAATACTAGTTTTTGACTGCAAGGTTTCTATAAGCTTCCATGTATTTTCTTTATGTTCACAGTCGATAAGTCTGCTTGAAAGAACAGCATAGAAAATGGGAAGTATAATGGCATTAAGCACAGGCATATTATAGAGAAGGAGTAGCCAGCCTTGTGAGAGTATATCCGTATTACGTGCATTGCCATAGGATAGGTATGCATGTTGGAAAAGCCATAGGGCAAGAAGAAGTAGCCACATGCCTCGTCTTTTCGTTTTTTCAAATTCTAATTTTAGATTATGAATTAAGCTTATCATAACTCGCTAGCACCTCCTGTCATGCTTAAAAATACTTCTTCTAAAGAGCTTCCTTGTGTGGCAAGTTCATTCATATTCCCTTGAAAGAGCATTTCGCCATGGTTAATAATGCCAACCATGTCAGCCATTTGTTCTACTTCACTTAAAAGATGGCTGGATACGATAACCGTCATATTATGGGTAGTAGGAAGTTCTTTAATCAATTCTCGTATTTCCTGAATACCGGCAGGGTCAAGGCCATTCGTTGGCTCATCAAGAATCAAAAGCTGTGGATTACTCAATAGCGCCATAGCAATGCCAAGACGTTGCTTCATACCGAGAGAGTAGTGCTTTACCTTTTTATCCTTTTGTTCAAAAAGTCTTACTGTGTGTAGTACTTCCGCAATATCCTTAGCAGATGCTCCTTTTAACTTTGCAATAATCTGTAGATTCTCAAGTCCAGTCAAATGTCCGTAGTAGCTTGGGCCTTCGATGAGGCTTCCTGTATTTTTCAAAATGGAAAGTCGGTTCTTTTCTGTCATAGCATGACCGTAAAATGAAATCGTTCCCTGACTAGGTTTAATCAGCCCTAATATAAGCTTAAGTGTTGTTGTTTTCCCTGCTCCATTTGGACCAAGGAAACCGTATACACAGCCTTTTGGTACCTGCATTTGTAAATTCTTCACACGGATTTTAGAATCGTGAGTTTTTGTAAGGTTATGGGTTTCAAGAATATAGTTCATATTTTTCGTCCTTTCTTTGTGAGCTATAGCATGTCGTTTTGTTCCTTTATAGGAAATAGCATATTGCTTTTAGCTTACAAGAAAATGACAGTAGCCTTACATTTACCTTAAAAATAAAAAAAGTATATTATAGTTTATAATGGCTGAAAGTCTTGTAAATTAAGGATTCTTGAAATTATCATAGTTGCTATAAATGATTGAAAAATACCCTACTAGTGACAAGCTAGTGACGCACTAGTGACACACAAAAACACCCAAGCAAAAACTAATGTTCGGGTGTTTTAATCAACTCGACTGCTGCCCTCAGCTCGTCAATATCTTTGTGGGTATAGGTGCGTGCCGTCAGGCCTTTGGAAGTGTGACCGACAAGGCGATCTATACATATTGGGTTTGCTCCGGCAGAGTCAAGAAGCGATGTAAATGTGTGTCTGCAATCATGAATTGTGTGGTATGTGGTAATGCCGGCAGCAGTCAGAGAGTCCCTAAAGTGATTTGTCAGAACCTCATTGCGTATCGGCTTATCATTTTCCATGAAAAGCCTGCTGCCCCCTGCTGCCATTCTGGCAGATACAAGAGGGCGTATCGCTGTATGTATGGGCACGATTCGGTTCTTTCCAGCCGCGGTCTTAAGTCCGCCCTTGAAGGTCCATTCTGTCAGGTCTATATCGGATGTAGGCATATTGTTTAGTTCGGATATTCTCCAACCGGAATAAATATAGATCAGTGCAACATCTGCCCACGGATCACCTTTATGCCTCCAAAGCTTAACCAGTTCTTCAGATGTGAACGGAACACCCGGCTCATCATCTTCAACAGCTGTAATATTGGCAAAGGAAGCATAGCCTTTTTGTATGATATCGTTTTGAAGGGCAAACTTATCCATCTGAACAATAAGGCTCTTCATATGCTCCTGTGTAGCGTGTGAGATGGGCTTTCCCTTTTTGGTCTGATTAAATACTAGCTTAAAGTCTTCTGTTCGCAGGTCGCGATATTGCCGCTCGTGGAGCAACTGCATATGATTATATGCTGCCCTTGTACAGTCCTTTGAGCTTTGGGAAAAGGTCTTTCCGGATAATTCATATTTGTCCTTATAGAATGCCTCGTAGAGCTGTGCAAAGGTAATCCGGGACTTGTTAATGTCGTAAGGATTCTTGTTATACTCAGCAAGTGCTATTAATGCATCGGCTCGTTCCTCAAAACGTCCCAGCACGTCATAGACGGGATAATAACGTTCATCCATCCGAGTGTTGACTCTGACCTCAAAAGGCTGCCTACGGTTGCCTGAGAGCTTCACAACGGTACCATAACCGTTTTTATTCCTGATGGCTCGACCTCTAGGCATGTTTTCCACATCCTTTCGTGAATTTAGGGTATAAAAAATACACCCTATTGCGAGGATGTACCAAAATGTGCTATATTTATCTTGTTCGGAGATAATTAATAGCGGTACATCCGTTAATAGTTATCATGGTGACCGTCTGTAGTTGGTAGCTACAGGCGGTTGTTTTTATATTGCGATGTCGCAAGATGATTTTTCCGACGTTGGCAAAATGGTAAGTTGCACCGGTGCAAAATGCCCGTTGTCATTCATTGCAAATGGTGTTATAATATACTCAACAAGACAGCCGACAGGTAGGTGCACACTACCCGTTCCGGCGAAAATATTTAGTTAACTATAAGAAATAGCCATCCTAACACTTTACCAGAGAGCAGGACGGCTATTTCTTATTTTTTAGATTCAGAATCGCAACAATGAGTGACGCAGTAGCCAATATTATCATGAATTCTTCATATGTACTCATAAGATTATCCCTCCATTCCGAAAGACTCGGAACGGATAGAGAGCCGCCTGTTCGGCTGCCTAGGTGAGTATATTATATTGTCATGGTGCAAATGGTGACAATTTGTCACTGGTTCGGCTTGTTTTTGTTAGGATTATACTTTTGCTTATTAATGGTTTTTAAGCGGCGTAACATGATTTCTAACTGTGCAGCGAACAATTCTCTTTCTTCGTCTGGTATCTCTTCACCGTCATAGCTTAGAGGACCATTTTCATTGTTGGCAAGTCTACTCATTATGTTTTCTAAGTCTTTAGCAATATCTTTGTCATCTTCCTGAACTGATGTAGACTTATACTGATTTTGATTAATCATGTATTCAATTTTAGCTACATCAAATTCTGTCATAATACCAATGCGTGTATCTCCAAAAAGTTCCTCTACAGATACTTCAAGAACATTAGCAATTTTTATAAGTTGTTCTATTTTAGGATTACGCTTTTCTAGTTCGTATTGTTGGATTGTGCCTGGGGCTAAAAAACATTTTTCAGCTAATTCTCTTTGGGTTAATCCACGCATTTCTCTATACTTTTTAATCAATTTACCTGATGTCATAGTTATTCCTCCGTGAATAAACTATAACATCTTTTTTATATTAAGACAATCAAAAGTATGCAAAAAGGTGTTGACACAATCAAAAGTAAGTACTATAGTGATAGTAACACATACAAATGATTGTGTCAACATGATAAGGAGGTAAAACATGAGATTATCAGAACAGAAAATCAAATTAATGATGGCAAGGAATACTTTTACAACATCAGTCCTTGCCAAAGCCTACGGAGTAAGCCGAGCAAGAATGAATGCAATATTAAATCAAAGGGAAGTTACACCTATGTGCGCTGGAAGACTTGCAAAGGCTTTAGGATGTGATGTAACAGAGATTATTGAATAATTGCGACGTCGCAAGAAAGGAGTGAATGGATGCAGATAAGTAAAGAGAAGGTCATGATTCGTCTCACAGCTTTACATATGACCATGGATCAGCTTGTCAAGAAGTCACGCATAAGCAAATGGCGGTTATGCGACATACTGAACAAGGGCGAATGTGATAACGATGAGCTTAACAGTATAAGCAGGGCATTAGTAACCAGGAGTGAAGATTTAAGCAAATAATTGCGATATCGCAAGGAAGGAGCGTTGACGATGGATGTAATCAGAGCAATGGAGAGTTTCGAATATTATCAGAGCAGGACAGGCATAAAAGCGTATTCTGTATGGCAGTTATACAGGCAGCAGACGGCTTTATTATGGCATATGGTAATAAATCCAAAGATTACACATAAACCGTCTATGTGCGTTCCTGAATGGATTAATGAACAACAGGAAGGAGTTGAGTAAATGCCAGCACCAAAGGACACAACCATGTTAAGGCTAAGCAGTCAGAAGGTATTGATAGCAATGGCCGAAAAGGAATATACACCAGTAGAGCTTGCAGAAGCTTCGGGGGTTTCTGTTAATACCGTGTACACCATGCGCAGGGGATTCTATACAAAGCCTAAGTATATTGGCAGGGTAGCTCATGCACTGGGTGTTAAAGTAGCGGACCTGGTAGCGGATGAAGAGAGGGGGCAGGGTACGAATGACAATACAGGAGAAGTTGTTGCACATACAGCAGAATCTGAAAGCTCCTAAGAACCAGTACAATTCATTCGGTGATTATCACTATCGAAGTTGTGAGGACATACAGAACGCATTGAAGCCACTGCTTGAAGAAGTGAAAGCGGTTGTACTGCTGAATGATGACATTGTACAGATAGGTGACCGTTATTATATCAAGGCTACAGCCATATTGCAGGATGTGGAAAGCCCGGACGGAATCAGTAACACAGCCTATGCAAGGGAAACGGAGCAAAAGCCCAAGATGGACACAGCGCAGATAACCGGCTCATGTAGCAGCTACGCAAGGAAGTATGCACTCAACGGTCTGTTTCTGATTGATGATTCTAAGATAGAGCCGTCAGCAGATCCGGACACAGGAAAACCACCTGAACAGCCAAAGGGTAACAACCGTCAGCAGTTAGGGCAGCAGGGAACAAGGACAACACAGAACAGGCAGCAGGGAGCCACACAGAAGCCCTCAGGGGCAGCAGGAGGCAATAAGGCGGTATATGTCACACAGGCACAGATAAACACGATACGAGCTGAAATAGGACGTACAGGAGCAAAAGAAAAGGCGGTATGTTATCAGTATCGTATTGACCGATTGCAGGACATGGCAGTGGAGCAATTTAAGAATGCTATGCTGATATTCAGTCAAATGCAGAGTAAGGAGCCTGAACCGGATTATATGGGTTATGAAATGACATTGGAAGAGATGGCACAATATGAGACTGATATGCCGTTTAGGTAGGAGGGAATGAAGAAAGGTGGAAAGCTATGGTCTGATATATCAAAGAATAATGCGAGATACTGAGCTTACAGCAACAGCAAAGCTTATCTATGCATACTTTTGCAGTTTTGCTGATAAAGATGGGATGTGTTACCCAAGTGTTGATTTGACAATAAAGGAACTAGGAATATCTAAAAATACATTCTATAAACATTCAGAGTTATTGAAGCGAAAAGGTATTTTGCAAACTTCACAAGTCCGCATCGGTAATGGTCGATATGGAAAAACATTCTACAAAATAAATCATGTAGTATGACCGTGTACCAAAATTTAAGATACCGATGCTTACGGTGTCACAAATAACGGTATCCCGTTGAACGGTGTACCGCTGAACCGTATACCGTTGGTTGATACACTAACATTACCAGTATTAAACATTACCAGTATTAAACAATACCAGTATATATAACAGACCGTATACCAAAATTTGTTACACGGACAAGAAAGCAGGTGATAGAAGTGAACGAGGTATATCTAACAATTGCAGATAATTATTTATACCCAATATCTCAAAATGTTATCGAAGAATTGAAAAAGAAGTATGAGAATATGGATGTTGACGAGGAGTTGAAGCGTATGCAGGTATATTGTAAAACGAACCCTAATAGAAGACCGTCAGCGGCAGCAGTAGAGAGGTTTATAAATGACTGGCTGTATAATCTTCAAATGAGACATAGCGGTCAGAATGGAAACCGTCAGGAACAGCAAACAGCAAGGAATACACGCCAGCATGTAAAGCTGAATCGGTTCAATAATTATAAAAATCAACAGGAGTATGAAATAGACCTTGTAGCAGATGAGGAGTTATTACTGGATAACGGCAAGCAGAAGATGACAATATATCCGGTTTCATATTGTCCACCAGTACAAAAAGAAAATATGTTTGGACGATTGGGCGATGATTTTTATTTGCGGTTAGCAGATAGTAGTAAGTACATACCTAGACCGGAATTGGTGAAATATTTGTGTAAGAAATATTACCCTGTGGATGTTATAGCCGAATTGTATGTAATGATGGATTATTTTGAAACATTAAAAGAAAATGAGGAAAGTAAGTGGACTATAGAGGGTGCTGTCAGAATATGGCTAGAACAAAAACAGAAGAAACTATTAAACAATAAAATAGCCCCATAAGAAGTTGGCGCTTCTTACAGGGCAACAGTCGGACTTGTTGCAATCCGAACAAAAAAAGACAATGTGATTATAACATGTTCCGGCGGAAAGGGACAAGGTAAAATTATGAGTAATTTACAAAATGGTGGATATGAGTTAACAAAAGAAGATGTATATAGCTTGATTAAAGGAGTTAGTGGAATACTGGAGCCACTGGATGATAGGTATGATTTGAGTGTAAGCGAGCTAAGGATATTACAAGAAAATGCAGATATTTATGACTCCTTCAGATTCGGATTCTATAAGGGCATGATGTATCAGAAGGGAAAGAATCAGATTGTCATCGAGGAAAAGGAAAGTGTTGCACCGGTGCAACCTGCTGAAAAGAATGGCATGCCGTTTAAGATGCACATAGTAAGTTCCAAGTATGGCCTTGCTTCTGCTAAGGTATGTGATTTGCCGGAAAGCTATAGAGCACGCAACAATCAAAAAGACCTTATGCAGACATTGTTTTTTTACATGAAAGAGCGTGACATGATTGTGCTGAACGAAGATAACATGCTATCACATGCCTTTGGTGAGCTTCTCTGTGAATTACTGCCATTATCTGATTCAGTAAAGGCGGAGGAACTCACAAAGCTGAAAGAGGTCAGTTCTGAATACTTTGGAAAGCTGATAACCGTAATAGGTATTCAGGAATATAGGCGCATCATGGGATATCCGACAAGTGGATTAGACCAAGTAGCAGACAATGCGATTGACTTCGATAAACTCTATGAAGATATGCTTGAATATGTGCCACAGGCTACAGATAGCCTTAAGGCTGCCTATAAGCAAATGAATACGGCTACAGAAGAATATCTTCATGAAATGCAAAAAGCTGCATTTAAGCACGGCTATACAGTGGCAGCAGAGCATAAGAGATAACCCGGGACATAGAGCATATAAACAAGTACCGCTATACATATAATTATCCTGAGCAATGCCACGGCAGCAGGGCTTAAATAATACTGCTGCCATATGCCGGTATGGCGCTACCAATACCATACCAGATAAATTCTATTCGGACATTTCGGACACCCTAAAAAAAGAAGTATCTGCAGATTTTGCAGCCCCTAAAAAAGGAGTGAGTACATGATTAAAATAAAAGCATCATATGAAGAGAACTATGAACTACTAGAAGTCATTCAAGGCTTGAAACAGGTAGGGAAAATAAAGAAGATAAAATATTCCAAGGAAAAAATAAAATATTCAAAGGGAAAGGGGAAATGTTATAGAACAGCGTATATAACAATTGAAATATCTTCTTGCACTCCCACTGATATGCTGATACAATAAAATTAACAATCAAAACATTCTGACAAGTACCCCAGTGTACATAAAGTGCAATGGAAGCTGAAAATGATAGGCGTGGGAACATTAGGCAGTATATAACTGTTTATGTTCTCATGCCTTTTTGATTGTTAATAATTCTTACATTAGGTTAATATCGTTACAACGAGGTGATGGGGATGAATGAAACAACAAAAACTTTTACCCAAGAGGAAGTAAATACTATCGTGCAGGATAGGATAGCAAAGGAAAAGGCAAAGTATGAAAAGCAGATTCAGGAAATGCAGGCAGACATAGCCCGAAGAGAAAAGCGCAATGAAGCAGCTGATCTGTTACGCCAGAAGGGGTTATCAGCAGAACTGATTGACCTTGTCCGACTAGATGATGACGAGGCTTTCAACAAGTCTATTTCTTTACTTGAAAAAACATGTAAAAATCAACAGAAGCCTGAGGCAGGAAACGAGGAAGGGCATAAAGTACCCGGAGCCACAAAGATGGTTGGCATGACTCCACCAATGGCGGGAAAGTTACAGAATGACCCTGTTCGTGCAGCCATGGGCTTGAACAGATAGGAGATGACTAATTATGGCGATTGAGTTAGTAACCAAATTTCAGCCCTATGTGGATGAAATGTTTACTACAGAAAGCAAGAAATCGATTTTAACAAATCAGGACTTTGATTGGAATGGTGCTCATACCGTGAAGGTGTACAAGGTAAGTACGTCGGGAATGAATGACTATGGACGTAATGGCGCAACAGATGGCAATTGGAGCCGATACGGTGAAGTAAAGGACCTGGACGCATCGACGGAAGAGTTCACGTTAAAGAAAGATCGTTCGTTTACGTTTGCTATTGATAAGCTGGACACCAACGAGACAATACAGCAGGTACAGGCTGCATCTGCTTTGAGCAGACAGCAGCGCGAGGTTGTAATTCCAGAGGTTGACACCTATGTGTACGGTGTTATGTGTGAAGGTGCAGGACATAAGCCGGATGCGGTAGTATTAACCAGTGATAATATTTACACGGAGTTAATCAAGGCAGGCAATGCATTAGACAATGCAGAAGTTCCAGAAACACAGCGAGTGATTATTGTTACGCCTGACGTGTATACGCTGATGAAGCAGTGTAAAGATATTATCATGGAGACTAACATCGGTAATGAGCTGCGTTTAAAAGGTGTTATCAGTAACCTTGACGGAGCTAATGTTGTAAAGGTTCCGGCCAAGAGATTACCGTCTAATTTTGGCTTTATGTTAGCGCATCCTTGTGCAACAGTAGCACCAACCAAACTAGAAGATTACAAAATTCACGAGGATCCACCAGGTATCAGTGGCTCGCTTGTAGAAGGACGTATTTGTTATGATGCATTTGTCTTAGACAATAAGAAGATGGCTATCTATTATCAGGAGCAGCCGGAAGCATAAGGGTAAAAGGATAGTGCCATGGTGTAAGCCGTGGCATTATTTTATAGTATGGGAGGTGCTAGTATGTCTTGTGATTTTAGGGAGTTAGAAGAGTTTAGAAATAAGATATTAGGATTAAGCCAGGAAAGCAGTGATAAGTTTATAAAGCAGGAAACGCAGAAAGTTGCTGCTATGGTTCTTGCTGAAACAGTGAAGCGAACACCAGTGGGGGATTATTCAGGCGGTGAATATGCCTGCAAGGGACAGGGGCAGGATAGAACCCATAAAGGCAATAAACAAGAAGGTATGCAGGGGGGAACATTGAGAAGGGGCTGGACAATGAGCGCCGCCAAGAAAGAAGGAAACGGCTATCAGGTAGATATTGAGAACCCTGTTGAATATGCATCATATGTGGAATATGGCCATAGGAAAATGTCTAAGGGAGAGATGACAGGATTTGAAAGAGGACATTTTATGTTAACTGATGGAGTAAATGCGGTCAAAGCCAAAGCAGATAAAATGATATTGAATGACCTTAATACGTTTCTGGAAAAAGAAATAAACGGGAATTGATATACTAGGAGCTGATGTCATGACGAATGAACAACTGGTTGCACTCATACAAGAGAATCATAATGTATCTGATAATATGCTTGCTCTATGGCAGCAGAATCAGGGACTGATAGCGAGTATTGCATTGAAGTATGCAGGATATGAAGAACTGGAGGATTTGAAGCAACAGGGCTATATAGGCTTGTGCAGTGCCGTAGAAGGTTATAAAGCAAGTGAAGGTGTACCATTTGTAAATTATGCTTCTTTTTGGATAAGACAGTCAATGCAGAGGTATATTAATGAATGTGGTAACATTGTGAGGCTTCCCAGTGGCACAAGAGAGCTTTTGACAAGATTTAGGCGGTTTAGTGCTGCCATGGTGTCAGAATACGGCAGAGAGCCGACAGATGAAGAAACACAGCGCTATCTAGGTATCAGTGAAAGCAGCATGGAGCGATTGCATAAGGCAGAGCTTATTGATAGAATAAAGAGCATAGACTTGCCGATCAGTGAGGACTCAGACTGTTATCTGTATGACATGATACCAGGGAAGGATGACACGGAGTCAGAGGCAACAGACAATGTTGAATTGCAAAAGATAAAGGTTGTGTTGTGGGAGCTGGTGGAAGAATTGCCCGGGCAGCAGCCGGATATCATCAAGGCACGGTATCAGGAAGAAATGACAATGAAGTCAGTAGGGGAACTGCTGGATATCAGCAGGAACGAAGTAAGAGCATTGCACGACAAGGCTCTTGTAAGGCTTAGAATGTCCAGAAGGTCACCTATCCTAAAATCCTTCATGTATGATTATATAATCGATGCAGAGGCACGTAGGGGTATCGGAGTGAATACATTCAAACGAACATGGACGAGCGCGACGGAGCACGTAGCATTAAAAATATGACGGTTAGAGCAATCTGTACACACTTGCAGGTTGCTTTATTTATGTTCGTCACTAGTGACAAGCTAGTGACAAGGGAACACTGAAATGGTTGATAATATGGACTTTTAAGAAATACCAGCCTTACATTTACCTTAAATCTGATAAAACAGACATATTTTTCATTTATTTTCTGTTATACTGTGAAGTATGAAAAAGCCAAAAATGGAAGGTATGAATAGAAATGAATTTATATGATAGCAATATTTTAATTGTAGATGATGAACCGGCACTAAGAGAAATGGTGCAGGAGCTTTTGGAAAAGGAAGGATATTTACATATTGATACAGCAAAGGATTGCAGACAGGCAAGAGAGCTTTTGGGTAATAAGAAATACCATATGGTTTTATTAGATATTATGTTGCCGGATGGTGATGGCTTTTCGTTGTATGAGGAGTTAAAGAAAGGAGAGAAATCACAGATACCAGTTATCTTTTTATCCGCAAGGGATGAAGATTATGCAAGACTACGAGGTCTCGGACTTGGCGCAGATGATTATATTACAAAGCCTTTTCTGCCGCAGGAGCTATTGCTTCGAATGAAGGCTGTGCTCAAGCGTACCTATAGGATAGAAGAAAAGTTGGAACAGACGCAGATTGGTGAAGTAGTGATTGATTGGGAAGCAGGAACGTTAACCTCACCGAAGGAAAGCTATATGCTGACAGCCAAAGAGTATACCTTATTAAAGAAGCTTTGTGACAATCGTGGCAAGATTCTTTCCATGAATATATTGTGTGATACGTTATGGCCAGATGGAAGCTATGGCTATGAGAATTCGCTTATGGTACACATGAGAAGACTGCGTGAAAAGATAGAGGAAAATCCATCAAAGCCGGAGTATCTGGTAACAGTGCGAGGACTTGGATATAAGTTGAAATAATCGGTGATAGGTTATATTGAAAACCGTAGATAACAGTAGAAAGGTATACAGATATTATGGGCAGAGTAAGAAAAGTAACGGCATATTTCATGATACTAGGGTTTACCCTATGTTTTCTTTTGGTTGGGAATTTGATTTTCATATTTCTTATAGGTCAGAAGACAGGTAATGAAAAAGCGTATGTACATCCGGGGAAAATTGCAGAATGTCTGATTCAGAAAACCGATGGTACCTATGAAATGTCAGAGGAAGGAATTGAAAGAATCGATGCATATCATGGGTTTGCTATGTTGATCAGTGATTCTGGTGAAGTTGTATGGGAATATAAGTTGCCCGGGGATCTTCCGCATCAATATGAACGAAAGGATATTGCTGCTTTGGCAAGGTGGTATTTGAAGGGGTATCCGGTTTCTATACACATTCTGGAGGATGATATTTTTGTGGTAGGAAGCCCCAAGAATACTATTTGGAAATATAATGTAATGTTTTCCATAGAGACAGTGGAAGCGTATATGTATTATCTTCCTTTGGTGGGTGTGGTGGATATAGTGATATTAGTGTTAGTTCCTATCTTTTTGCTACGAAGAGATTTGCGTAAAAAGGAACAGATGCGTACCACGTGGATTGCGGGAATTTCGCATGATATTCGTACACCGCTTGCGCTGGTGCTTGGAGATGCAGAGAATATCCGACAAGGATGTGCAGAGACTTTGCCAGAGCTTGCAAAAAGGGCAGAGCGTATTGAAGAGCAGGTAATCCGGGTTCGTACGCTGGTTACCAATCTAAATACGGATAATAAGCTGACCTTTGGAATGGGAAAATGGAAGTGTGAAGAGATAACATTGGCAGCAGTGGTAAGAGAAGTGCTTTGCGACATGATAAATCGAGAGCCGGGAGAACAGTATGAGTTTGACATAATAATTGATGAGGAAGCAGAAAAGCAGGTTGTCAAAGGAGACAGGGAGCTTATCAAACGAATGCTTGAAAATCTGATAGGAAATGCCATTTGCCATAATCCTAAGGGTTGTTATATCGTGGTAAGACTTCAAAAGGATAAAAGACTAATTATTGCTGATAATGGCGGTGGAGTCACAAAGGAGCAGCTAAGGAGCATGCGAAAGCCGTTGTTCATGGAAACACTTGGGGAGCATGGATTAGGGATTCGTTTGGTAAAAAGGATTGTGAAAGTGCACCATTGGAAGATTCGGTTTCGGCAAAATGGCAATAGTGGGTTATGGTGTGAGATTGAGATGAGAGGATGGAGAAGAGTAAAATGATAAATATTACCTACATCGGTCATAGCGGTTTTTTCATAGAAACGGAGACGGCATGCTTTCTTTTTGATTACTATCAGGGAGAGATTCCATCACTGAATAAGGACAAGCCGTTCGTTGTGTTCGTCAGTCACGGACATGCAGACCATTATAATTCTGCCATTTTTGAGCTTGTTAATCAGCATCCGTCAGTACAGTTTATTCTTCCAAAAGGAACACAGATTAAAAAATATGTGTTAGAATACGAAGAACGAGGAATAAACTTGTCCAAGCATTTGATGTTAGTAAAGAAAAATGAAGTATATGATGTTGCATTATCAAATGGAAAAACGTTAACCACTACCACTCTTAAATCTACGGATTTAGGAGTGGCATATATATTGGACTTTGAAGGAAAAACTTACTACCATGCAGGTGACTTGAATCTTTGGTTATGGGAAGGGGAAACAGCAGAGTATAATGAAAATATGACAAGGAAATACTTTACCCAGTTAGAAAAGGTAAAAGGAAAAGAGATAGATGTTGCGTTTGTGCCGCTTGATTCCAGACAGGGGAAGTACGCTTTGGCAGGAATGGAAAGTTTTTTGGAATATACTACGACAAAGCATGTTTTTCCTATGCATATGTGGGAGGAATATCATATCATTACAGAATTTCTTGAAAAACATCCGGAGTATGATGCAAGCATAGTGAAAATAGAGTGTGAGGGACAGGAATTTCGAATATAATATAGTGTAGTGCAAGCTACTGAGCTTGCACTTTTTATAATACGATGATGTATGTATATGTAGGCATTAGTGATTTCTTAACTGATTCTTAACCAAGACATTGTTATAATTTAAAAGCGTTGGAGGTATCTATGCACAAAGGATATAAAAAGTTAGTAAGTATTATTTTTACGATAGGAATCATTGGTGTTTTCTTTCTAATCAGTCTGGTGCTTGAGAACACTTTGGATGCAGATACATTAATACCGGCAATCTTTACACTTGCAGTATTCTTAATTTCTTTAATAACAGACGGACTGATCTATGGAATCGTAGCCTCATTACTTAGTGTATTGGCTTTGAATTTCGCGTTTACTTTTCCATATTTCAAATTTAATTTTAGCATACCGGAAAATATGATATCGGCAATCATTATGCTGGTGATTACTGTTATGTCTAGTACGCTTGCTTCTCAGGTAAAGCAGCAGGAGAAGATTAAGGCAGAAACAGCTCATGAAAAGATGAGAGGAAATCTGTTACGTGCTGTGTCACATGATCTTCGTACGCCTCTTACAACTATTTATGGCTCTAGTTCTGCTATTATTGATAAATATGATTATTTGTCGAGAGAACAGTTAATACAGCTTGCTACTGGAATTAGGGAAGATTCTCAGTGGTTAATTCGTATGGTAGAGAATTTATTATCCGTAACAAGAATTGATAATGGCAAGGTTAAAATTATTATGACTTCAACTGTGTTGGAGGAGCTCATAGATGCGGTTCTGATTAAGTTCAAAAAGCGTTATCCGGAACAGAAAATAGTGGTTGATATTCCGGATGAATTTATCAGTATTCCTATGGATGCTGTCTTAATAGAACAGGTAATTGTCAATATATTGGAAAATGCGGTGCAGCATGCGACAGGAATGACAGAGCTTACATTAAAGGTGTTTGTAGTTGGAAAGAATGCGATTTTTGAAATATTAGATAATGGTTGTGGCATAGAGAGAGAACGGTTAGCACATATATTTGAAGGCTTCTTTGAGACAAAGGATGCACCGATTGATAGTCAGAAGAACAATATGGGAATAGGTTTATCGGTGTGTGCTTCGATTATTAAGGCACATAATGGAAGTATAACCGCAGAAAACCGAAGAGGAGGCGGCTGTTGTTTCCGTTTTGCATTAAACATGGAGGAAGAGCATGTGTAACAAGCATAAGATTTTAATTATTGAGGATGAGATTAATATTTCCAATTTTGTTAAGACTGTTTTAGAGACGAATGATTATCAAGTGTTGGTTGCACAAAATGGAGCAATGGGTAAGACCTTATTTTGTTCTCATAATCCGGATCTTGTTATTCTTGATTTGGGATTGCCTGATATGGATGGATGTGAATTTATTCAAATGACAAGAGAGCTGTCTGCTATACCGATTATTGTATTGTCGGCAAGAACGAATGAAGCAGATAAGGTAGAAGCACTGGATTTAGGGGCAAATGATTACATTACAAAGCCCTTTGGAACCAATGAGCTATTAGCAAGAGTGCGTGCAACATTGCGAACAAGCAGATACCAAGGAGCAGGAGACAGACAGTTTCGTAAGAAAGTACAAATCCAAAATATGGTCATTGAGTATGAAGCAAGAAGAGTTACGATAGATAAGCACGAAATAAAATTGACGCAGACAGAATATAATATTATAGAGCTGCTTTCTGTGCATGCAGGAAGAGTACTTACTTATTCTGAGATTATTAAAAAAATATGGGGATATTCGGATTCGGGAAGTACGAAGAAGCTACAGGTTAATATGGCAAACATTCGAAAGAAACTGGGAGAACAGCCAGGAGAATATCGTTATATTTTAAATGAATTAGGTGTTGGCTATCGAATGAATGCGGATAATGAGGAGAGATAGAGGGAAGAAGTTCTTTATATATGATAAGTTTGCAGAGTTTGTACTCAGAGATAAGGGAAAAGTAGAAGAGTTGGAAGGCTTCTATTTGATGAATATTAAGCCAATGAATTCGGATAAGCTTGGTGTATCAAAATAAGAAGTTGGTTTTAGGGCTGTAAAAAGGAAATATCTTTTTTACAGCCTTTGTTGTGTAATATTGTGATTGTTGACATAATACAGTATAATTACGCTATATAGTCTAAAACATTTTAGGTATAGGGGAATGAGTAAAAGGTGAAGGATATAGAATTACTAAAAATAGAAAAACAGGAACAGAATAAATGGGATAAATTTGTGAAAGCGGAAAAGCAACATTATGTACAGTTTATGTTGGAACGTTTTTTGAAAGGTATGGTTTCGTGTGAAGATTTGATACAGACTGTAGGAAACCTAGGGAATGGAAATGTTGATGAACATTTTTTTATAGGACTAAAAGTGGACCTGGATATATTATCTAAAATAGAAGAACAAGATGTTTTTTATAAGAGAAAACAAGAATTTTTAAAAGAGCTGGAAATACAGTTAAAGAAGGAATACTCTATATGGGTTATAGACCAAAGTGATGAGAGCAGAGTTTATTTAGTAGATAACCAAGAATGTAGTGATACTCAGGGAATAAAATATTTGATTCAACAAATACAGGAAAAGTTTGATGTAGAGCTGATATATGCAGTAAGTGAAGGTTATCCCGGTATTCAGGGAGTGAAGGAGGCATATACAAAGGCGAGGGAATTATTTGATATAAAGTATGAAGAAGGAAACAAAATACTGATTGGCCTGGATAGCCAAGAGAAATGGGAAGAAGAGCTGTGTTCCATAGATATTGAAAAAGATATTCTTACAGAATTGAGAAGAAATGATGTGATAGAAATGAAAAAGAACTTTATTCGTTTTATCTATAGTTTATCGGATAATGAATTGCTCAATAAAATGTATATACATCAATTAGGGGTTAGAACAGAGGTGCTCTTAGGGAATTCATATGGATTGACAACTGCGGTACAAAAGGGTTATCAGGATTTTTATCAGTCAATAGATCGTTGTACAGATGCAAAGCTTGCAGATATTTTATACAAGCTGCTTCAATTTGTCATACGTGAAAGAGAAGCGATGGTTCCTGAACATATAGAGAAGCATCAATATATAGAAAGTGCCTGTGAATATATTAGGCATCATTTGAATAATGAAGAATTGTCTATTGCAGAAGTGGCAGAACATGTTTTTTTGAATCAAGTGTACTTTGGGAGATTATTTAAGCAGGTTATGAATATGTCGTTTAAAAAGTACTTGCTAAAAACCAGATTAGAGCATGCACGACAACTGCTGGAAGACACGGAAGATAGTATTAATGATATTTGTGCAAAAGTAGGGATGGCAAATCCTTCGTATTTTTCAAAGCTATTTAAGCAGGAAATGGGAGTGTTACCAAGTGAGTATAAAAGGAATCAAATATTCAAAGTAAAATAGTGAAACATAAAATAAGTTTACTTTTTTGTATATTATGTATACTTATTTCTATTTCAGACAAAATTGTTTGTGCTATAATTTGCTCGTAACGAAAAAATACGAAAAAACGAGAGGAGCAGTTATGGAGCAAGCAATTTTTTTATTTGCATGGAAGAGATTTACGTGGAGAGGGGTTTATGAAGCTAGAAAGTCAAAGCTTTTTAAAGTGATTTTCCAGACGATTTTTACTGGAATGATGCTTTCAAGTCCTATTATCTTAGAATTGCAAAAAAAATCATTGATTGATTATTCTGTGCAAGGCAGTCTCATAGGAATGATATACATTTCCTTAATAGTATTAAATGTTATCTTTCTTTTAGGGATTTCTGTAATGGCACTTGCAATTAACCTAACGGCGGCATTTCCTTTATCGTTTAAAGAAATATTTGCATTTTTAAGTTATTCGGCAACGATACCGGCAGTAATAGCAATGGTAGCGGGATTGTTTGGAAATGTTTCTTTCGTATATTTGGTTTATAACTTTGGCATTTTATTCTTTGCTCTTTTTGTTTACAAGAAGGGGCAGTTAGAGCATATAAGGAATAAAAATGTATAGCAAATTGTGATTTAGGGAGGAAAAACTATGAAGAGAAGAATGGTAGCGTTATTTTTAGCAACTTGTATGAGCGTAGGTATGCTTGCGGGATGCGGTAGCGAAGAACAGTCTAACGAAAGCGCAGCATCAGGGGAAACACAGAATGCAGAAACAGAAGCAGAGGCACAAAACGAAGATGGAGGTCTTGCATGGAATGAAGAACAGCAGATGTATGAATTAGAAGAAGAAATTGCGAATGGTTCTGCTAGTTTAAAATTGTGGGTAGATAATGAACAGCTTGCAGTAGCAGTAAAAGAAGGATTTGAGGCAAAATATCCAGGAACTGTAGTAGAAACAGAGGTAGTATCATCCACAGAGTCTGTTGGTAAGTTAATGCTCGAGGGTGAAGCAGGAACAGGCGCAGATGTATTCATTATTCCACACGATGCCATTGGTGATGCAATGAATAGTACTGTTATTGGTATGATGGGTAATTACGATACCATTATTAGAGATAGATTTTTGGATTCTGCAGTAGAAACCATTGACTATGAAGGTAATCTGTACGGAGTACCATATCTGACGGAATCCGTAGCATTAATTTATAATAAGACATTATTGGAACAGTTGGCTTCAGAAGGATTGGTAGATTCTGCGGAACCAGCAAAGGATATGAACGATATTATGGCTCTTGCAGAGAAATATAATGATCCGGCAGCAAATAAGTGGACCATTCGTTGGGAAGCAGGTAACTCTTATATGAATCATATGTTTGTAACTTCTTTTGGATATGAATTGTTTGGTGCTGATGGAACAGATCCTGATTCAGCAAACTTTGATTCTCAGGCAGTAGTTGATGGATTAAAATACTTTGAACAGTTCCGTCCATATTGGGATGTAAATCAGGGAGATGCAAACTGGGATACTACGGTTGTTGAATTTGCAAAGGGAGAAACTCCATACTTAATCTGCGGACCTTGGTCATTAGAAGAGATTGGAAAGGGTGCTGAAGAAAATGGATTTGAGTTTGGTGTATCTAAGCTTCCTATGTTTGATGGAAAACAGCCATATACTTTCTCAGGAGTACAGGTAGTTTGTGTTTCTTCTTATTCGAAATATCCGGCAGCAGCACGTGCACTTGCAATGTTTATTGGTTCTGACGAGATTGAATCATTTGCATATAAGACACTTGGAAAGTTGCCAGCTTTAAAAGATGGTTCTACGATTGATGGATTAAATGAAGATGCTAAGGTTCAGGCATTTATGGAACAGGCACAGTTCTCTAAGGCAATGCCTTCTATTCCAGAAGTTAGCTATTTCTGGACAGCAGCAGAAGGTATGTATCGTGGTGTATGGGATAAGACAATTACTCCAGAAGAAGCAGCTAAAAAAGCACAGGAAGATTTCGAAGCACTAAGAGTAAGCGGACAATAAGATATAAGTTAAGGGTTATAAAAGAACTTTTAAAGATGCAATGAATGTTGCACCTTGAAGGGAGAAGAGTATAGTAATGAATACGGAAAAGCAAAACAAATCCGTTAAGAAATTGCAGCCGGCTTATCCGGCTGCGGCTTCTGCCCTTGTATGGGGAAGCGGGCAATTATGGAATAAAGAATATATCAAAGCACTGTTTTTCTTTTTGTTACAGCTATCTATGGTTTGTGTAGAAATTTGTACAGGAAACTATTTTGAAGCAAGCTATCGTATAAGAGAAAATGGTGGTTTTTTTATTAAGGGCGTTTGGGGATTAATTACGTTAGGAACAAAACCACGTACCTTAACATTGGCAGGTGTAACAGAAGGTGATCACTCTATCATTTTGATGATACGAGGTATTATTGCTGTATTGGTTTTGGCAATCTATATAGCAATTTATTTGTGGAATGTAAAGGATGCATATAACGGTAGAGCTCAATTTAATAAAATGGGTATTCGAAGAAGTGCATTGGACTATATGAAAGAAATTTGGTCAAAGTGTTTTCATTATGTCATATTACTTCCGGGAATCGTATTGTTAATGTTTTTATCTGTTATGCCTATTATTTTTTCAGCATTAACTGCATTTACGAATTATACAAAGTCCAATATGCCGCCTACAAAGCTTGTTTCATGGGTGGGATTAAAGAACTTCTTTAATTTGGTTAATATTCCTGTGTGGAGTGAAACTTTTATGGGAGTATTAGGTTGGACGGTTGTATGGGCATTTGCATCTACCTTCACTTGTTTTGCGGCAGGTTTATTTCAAGCAGTTATTCTTAACAATGAGAAAATTAAGTTTCGCAAAATGTGGAGAGGTATTTATATTTTACCATGGGCAATTCCTGGGATGATCTCTCTTTTGGTATTTAGAACCATGTTTAACGGACAGTTTGGACCAATTAGTCAGCTGTTATTGGATTGGGGAATAACGGAACAGAGAGTATCTTGGTTTACTGATCCGACAAGACCAAATTTGGCGAGAATAACTTTAATATTGGTTAATTTGTGGATGGGATTTCCGTATTTTATGGCTTTGATGACAGGTATTATGACAGGAATTCCTCAAGAGCTGTATGAAGCGGCTAAACTGGATGGAGCATCTCCAAAGGATGAGTTTAGGCGTATTACATTACCGCTAGTGTTAAATGCGGCATCTCCGTTGGTTATTATGAGCTTTGCGGGTAACTTTAATAATTTCGGTACCATTTATTTTCTGACAGATGGAGGACCTACGAATACAAGTTATCAGTTTGCGGGTTCGACAGATATTTTGATTACTTGGATTTATAAATTAACATTGAATAACCAGCTTTATAATATGGCGTCGGTATTCTCGATCTTAATTTTTATTGTCATTGGAAGTATCTCAATCTGGAATTTAAGAAGAACAAAAGCTTTTAAAGAAGAATTTTAGGAGGATGTATGAGAAAGCACATTAAAATGTTTTTTACATATTTAGAGTTAATCATAGTGGCCATTATTGTACTCATACCAGTTCTCTGGATTGTTGGTTCCTCTTTTGGTAATTCATCATCATTGGCAAATGCGAAAATGATACCGGAGAATCCTACCATTCAAAATTATGTAAACTTGTTCAAAGATACAAATTTTAAGCTTTGGTATGGTAATACATTAAAGGTTGCAACGGTAAATATGGTTTGTTCAACGATTATATCGACATTGTCAGCATATGTCTTTTCACGTTTTCGTTTTAGAGGAAAAAAGATTGGACTTATGGCGATTATGGTAATTCAAATGTTTCCATCCTTTATGGCAATGACAGCAATTTATGTATTGTATCAGAATTTTGGATTATTAGATAATATATATGCATTAGCATTAACATATATTGCGGGACAGATTCCATTTAATACATGGCTGATGAAGGGCTCTTTGGATGGAGTATCTAAATCCTTGGATGAAGCGGCTATGATAGATGGTGCAAGCAGAATTCAAATATTTATTAAAATTATTATTCCTTTGTCCATGCCAATGATTACATTTTTGGCAGTGAATACCTTCATGTCACCATGGATGGATTATGTATTGCCAAGATTACTGATTAGTTCAGATAAAAAGAAAACGCTTGCAGTTGGATTGTATGAATTGATTAGTGGCGATACAAACAATAGTTACACATTATTTGCATCAGGAGCCATTCTTGTAGCCGTACCAATTACCATTTTGTATATGTGTTTGCAAAGGTATTTAATTTATGGTGTAACAGCAGGTGCTACAAAAGAGTAATGATTCTGTTGGAGTACTTTGGTATATTATAAAGATTAGATTCCCATACTATTTTATAAATAAGATAGTGTGGGGATTTTTTTATGCAACAATATAATGAGAAAAAACAGGACTATACGAATCTGTTAATTTATGCCGTAGTAGTAGTGGCAGTGTTAGTACTAATGAAATATGTGGTTCCATATTTTTTACCGTTTATCGTGGCAGTGATTATCGTGGTGCCACTTCATAGGCTATGTTTGAAAAAGGGATGGTGTCAGAAAAAGGGCAAGGGGATTATGGCAGGAGGAGTATTGTTTACACTTTTGCTTTTTGTATTATTGCTCTTTATTGGACTTGGAACCTTTTTCTTTAGTAGAGCGCAGAGCTTTATCCAAAATCTGGCTGTGATTGAAGCAGAATGTATAGAGCTAATATCTGATTTTTGTCATACATTAGAGGGGTATAGTGGACTTAGAAATGGCGTGATCGAAGCATGGTTGCATGATAAAATATTTGGGATTTTTGGCAATCTTGCAATGGAGAGTAGCTCATGGATATCCAGCACGTTACGGTATCTTGCGGGTATGGGGAGATTGTTCACCTTAGGCCTTGTAACCTTTATCTGTGTCGTGCTTTTTGCAAGGGAGATTGACCGATGGCAGCAGGGGTTATTAAATGTTGCGGTATTGGAGCCTTCTATAGATAGAGTTCTTTCTATTATTATTCGTATTGGAAAAAAACTTGGTGGTATGTTAAAGACCTTTATAAAAACACAAAGTGTAATTCTTTGTTGCATTAGTTTGATAGCAGGAGCTGGTCTTTTTTGGGCAGGAATCTCAGAATTTTGGTTTTATGGTTTGCTTGCAGGAGTAATGGATGTGCTTCCTTTTATTGGAACAGGAATAGTACTAGTGCCTATAGGTGTTATCCAATTACTGGGAGGAAATTATTTCGCAGGATTTATTGTGTTTGGAGCGTATATTTTGTGTATTGTAATTCGTGAAGTGTTGGAACCGCGTCTTTTGGGGGATGGATTACAGGTGTCTCCAGTTGCTGTTTTAGTCTCTGTATATGCAGGAGTGCTCTTCTATGGGATAGGAGGAGTTCTGCTTGGTCCCGTCACTTTGCTTATTCTTGTAGAGGTTGCAAAAGAAATCTTTAGCAAAAAGCTTGAATCTTCCGATTTTGATTGACAGAATGTGATTCCATTATTATAATGTCATAAGGGCGTGATAAAAAGACAAATGTCCGTCTAAAAAAGACAGATAAAAAAATAAGTTTTTTTCTGCGATAAAGATAAAAGAAAGGCATGGTATATAGATGAAAGCATACAAGGATTTAAGCAAGGAAGAACTTCAGGTACTTCAAAGAGAATTACAGGAAAAATTTGCAAAGATTAAGGAAGAGGGCATTTCACTTGATATGTCTCGTGGTAAGCCTGGTGCAGATCAGTTAGATCTTTCCCTTCCAATGTTAGACGTATTAAACAGTGAGTCAACATTTAAAGGCGTTCAGGGAATGGATTTAAGAAATTATGGTATTCTCGAGGGTATCACAGAAATTAGAGAACTTTTTGGTGAGTTATTGGAAGCACCGACAGACCACGTTATTGTATATGGTAATTCCAGCTTAAATGTTATGTATGATTTGATTGCAAAAGCTATGATTCACGGTATTGCAGGTAATACACCATGGTGTAAGCTTGATAAGGTAAAGTTCCTTTGTCCTGTTCCAGGGTATGACAGACATTTTGCCATTACAGAGAGCTTTGGTATCGAGATGATTGCAATTCCTATGGATGAAAACGGTCCAGATATGGATTTAGTAGAGCAGTATGTAAATAACGATGCAGCAGTAAAGGGTATCTGGAATATTCCAAAGTATTCTAATCCAAGCGGTGTTGTTTACTCTGATGAGGTAGTAAGAAGATTTGCGAATTTGAAGCCAGCGGCACCAGACTTTAGAATCTTTTGGGATAATGCATATGCGATTCATCATGTTTTTGTGGAAAATAAGGCGCAGGTTTTGAATATTGTAGAAGAATGTGAAAAGGCAGGAAATCCTGATATGTATTATGAGCTTTGCTCTACATCTAAGATTACCTTCCCAGGAGCTGGTATAGCAGCACTTGTTACTTCACCTGCTAATGTGGCAGATATTAAGAAATATATGACAGTACAGACAATTGGTCATGATAAGCTAAACCAGATGCGTCATGTGAAGTTCTTTGGTAACGCAGAAGGTGTTCATGCTCATATGGAGAAGCATGCAGCAATCCTTAGACCAAAGTTTGAAGCAGTACTTAATACCTTAGAGCAGGAGCTTGGAGGTCTTGAGATTGGTAGCTGGTTAAAACCTCTTGGTGGCTACTTTGTAGCATTTGATACTTTAGAGGGATGTGCAAAGAGAGTTGTAGCACTTTGTAAAGAAGCAGGTGTTGTAATGACTCCGGCAGGTTCTACTTATCCTTATATGAATGATCCACAGGATACCAGCATTCGTATTGCACCAACACTTCCTTCTTCTGATGAATTAAAGAAGGCTTGTGAAGTATTTGTGCTTTGTGTAAAGCTTGCTTCTGTAGAAAAGTTATTAGAAGCGTAATAAGAAAATAAAAAAATAGTCTATAACCCCAACAACATGAAGAGTGTTTGTTGGGGTTTTCTTTATATTTTTGAAAAGTGACAGATAATAAATGAAAATACTAAATAAATGTATATGCAATATTGTAAAAATGCGATATGATATTATATAGGAAAGGATAGTTGTAACGATTCAGGTGCTGAATAATTACGAATGGTTTTTAATCAAATGATGTTTACATATAAGAAAGGAGAAATTGGTATGTATAAAATAATAACAATGGAACGAGAGTTTGCAAGTGGTGGTAATGAAATAGGAAGACGCGTTGCAAAGAAACTAGGTATTGAATTATATGATAGAAATATTCTTATAGAGGCAGCGAAGAGGTTGGAGCTTCCGGCAATCTATGTGGAACAACTAGAAGAGACTGCCCCGGGAAGTATCATTTTTAACCTTTCAAAAACTGCCATTGGAGGCAGTCATAAAAGCAATGCTAATCTTCCGATGGCAGAAAGACTGTTCTTGGAAGAGAAGAAGATAATAGAAGAGATTGTAGAAAAGCAGGACTGTGTCATTGTAGGAAGATGTGCTTCCTATATTTTAAAGGATAGACCAGACTGCTTAAAGGTATTCGTACATGCAGATAAGCAGTACCGATTACAACGTGCAATTGAGACAGAGAAGCTTGCAAAAGATGAGGCAGAAGAATTCCTTCGTAAATCAGATAAAAGGCGTAGTGGATTCTATAATGTACATACAGGCTGGAAATGGGGCGATATGGAGCGTTTTGATATTTGCTTAGATAGTGGAAGTCTTGGAATTGATTGTTGTGTAGATGTGTTAGCGGGAATGATGAAGAAGTAAGAAAAGGCTCGTATTTTATGTTAAATGGCATGAAATACGGGTTTTTCTTGATATCTAGGAAAGACCTTGTCACACTAACGTGTGAAAGTTCATTCCTAGATATCAAAAACGCTCCGCGAGGATGCGCACTCGCGCGAAGTTGTAGTATGTCGCAAGCGACCGCGCTCGGCGCGAGAATGTGCTTTGCACATTCTTTGTTCTATGATAAAAAATAACCAAAATTCAGTTAGTGTTAAACAAGAGTAAAATACAGCATACATAATTTTTTCCTTTATTTGACAAATACATGATAGATAGAAATAGAATAAAAGCATAAACTATGATTACACTTTATAAAGAATTACAGTAATTATTCAGTACCTTCATAATTACGATTCGCAAATCCATTGTAAATCAGCTTTGCTGATGGGATTTGCTCACTCCTGAATCATGTTCTTACGGTCTCAGCAGCAAATGCTTCGACCTGTACTGAATAGTTACGAATTACATATGTAATGAAAAAAGTAACTGTTCAGCAAGCATGTGCATTTTACTGTGTATGCTGTAAGAAAGCGTAGATTTGGAAAGTCAAAATCCCATTGCTGAAAGTAATATTAAATGGAGTATTGCAAGACATTAATGATGTCTCGTAATTATGAAATTACTGAATAATTACCAAATAAATTATTTAATTGTGAAGAATGGAAGGAAAAAAGATGATAAAAAGAAGATGCAAAAAAATAATGGCTGTATTTATGATGGCAGCATTTGTTATGACAAACGTAGGTTGTGCCGCTCAAAAAACAGAAGATATTCAGGGAAATGCGGCTCAAGAACAACAAGCACAAAATAAGGACAATGAGGCAGAAAAATCTCAAGATGTAGAAGAAATGTCAGCAGCAGATAAGTGGGGGATTGAAGAATTTACTTACGTTATGATTCCTGGTGAGGATGATGAAAAAGCAGTACAGCTTAGAAACAATATGTGTGATGACTTAAGTGAGGTTATCGGTATTCCTGTATCTGTATACATGGCGACAGACTATAATGCTGCAGTAGAAGCTTTGCGTACAGGTAATGCCCAAATGGCACTCCTTGGACCTTTTTCCTATGTAACTGCAGCAGATAGAGCAGGCGCAGAGTGTATGTGTGTTACAGGAACAGAAGGAGAAATTGGATACCAATCTTATATTATTACGCAACCGGATAGTGATATTAATTCACTTGAAGATTTAGAGGGAAAGAGCTTTGGATTTGTTGATCCTTCCTCTACATCGGGAAATGTTGTACCTTGTAATGACTTGCTTACTAATTTAGATTTGGACTGTAGTTTTGATGAGTTACATATTGATGGAAATTTCTTTGGTGCAGTTACTTATACGGGAAACCACTTGAATTCTATTCAAGCAGTTGTTCAAGGAAATGTCGATGCAGCAGCAGTATCATCATCCACACTCAGAGATCAAATTGAAAAAGGAAATGTGGAAGAGGATAGTTTCAAAATTATTCATAAATCAGACTATATTCCAGGAAGCCCTGTATGTATTCAAAAGGATTTACCAGAGGAGTTAAAGCAGATGGTAGAAGAGTTTTTGCTTGCGTATGATGACGAAGCGTATTTTGGTGGAGCTAATAAAGGTTATGTAGCAATTGAAGATAGTGACTATGACATTATTCGTGAGCTTCAGCAGAAATTTGGTTTGACAGATTAAAGGGGGGGTCCTATATATTATGAGAGAATTCGTTTGTTCGAATTCTCTTTTTTGTAATAGAAAATGCTGTTACATAGTGGTAGTTAAACAAAAATTTCGACAGAAATTCTTGATAAAGTGCGTGCGCGGGCACGCACTATTTTTAGTTTGCGCGCCATGGGCGCGCTCTAACGGGTGTAAGTCCCGAACATGCCCAGGTAGTGGGAAATGTATAGCTGAACAGCAAGGGTGTTCATCGTGAGGTGGAATCTGAAGGAAGCTGTAAGCAAATCTCTGGTCCGACGGACAGAAATCGCATATAAGGCTAGGCTACGAGAGATAAGTTGGCTAAATACAACAAAGTCTAATAACTACCACGTTTGTAGTAGCAGAGTAAATGCGGCGGATATATGGAGTGAAAGAGCGTGCACCTTAAGCGTGGAGGTCTCACAGAGGGTAAAACCTAGTAACAACGAACTGTGAGAAGTCAGCAGAAGCCATAGTAGTGAAGAAGTTCCTGTAATGGGAATGGAGCGAAGGGCTGAACAATCAATCAGTTGGAGTAAGTCTCGTATTGCAGAGAAGACATACATCTGCCGAATGGGTTAAAGGTGGTCAAATTTAGCGAGACGGAAAGGAAACAACGCATGGACACAAGTAGTCTAATGGAGCAGATACTCTCAAAGGAAAATCTAAACCAAGCGTATCTGCAAGTCGTAAGAAACAAAGGTGCAGAGGGAGTGGACGGAATGAAGTACACAGAACTAAAAGAACACCTTGCAGAAAACGGCGAAAGCATCAAAGAACAGTTGAGGACAAGGAAATACAAACCTCAACCAGTACGAAGGGTAGAAATACCAAAACCCGATGGTGGAGTCAGAAACCTAGGAGTACCAACAGTAACTGACCGATTTGTGCAACAAGCGATTGCACAAGTGCTTACACCTATTTACGAAGAACAGTTCCATAATCACAGTTACGGATTCCGTCCAAATCGATGTGCACAGCAGGCAATACTAAAGGCACTTGATATGATGAATGATGGAAATGATTGGATTGTGGATATTGACTTGGAAAAGTTCTTTGACACAGTAAATCATGATAAACTCATGACACTCATTGGAAGGACTATCAAGGATGGAGATGTTATCTCCATAATTCGAAAGTTCTTGGTGAGTGGCATCATGATTGATGATGAATACGAAGACTCAGTTATAGGAACACCACAAGGTGGAAACCTATCGCCACTCTTAGCGAACATCATGCTCAATGAGCTTGATAAGGAAATTGAAAAACGAGGATTGAACTTCGTAAGATATGCAGACGATTGTATCATCATGGTAGGAAGTGAAATGTCAGCAAGACGAGTGATGAGAAATCTTACCCGTTTTATTGAAGAAAAACTAGGCCTCAAAGTGAACATGACAAAGAGCAAAATAGACAAGCCAAGAGGACTGAAATACCTTGGTTTTGGATTTTACTTTGATAGCCATGCAAAACAGTACAAGGCAAAACCACATCAGACATCCGTACTAAAGTTCAAGATGAAAATGAAGAAACTGACGAGCCGAAGCTGGGGAGTCAGTAACAGTTATAAGGTTGAGAAACTTAATCAGTTAATCCGAGGATGGATAAACTATTTCAAAATCGGCAGCATGAAAGAACTATGTCGAGAGTTAGATAGCAACATACGATACAGACTTCGAATGTGTATTTGGAAACATTGGAAAACGCCAAAGAATAGAGCGAAGAACCTTAGAAAACTGGGAATAAATAAACATATAGCATACAGAGTAGCATACTGTACAAGGGCATATGCACATGTATGTAAATGTGGAGTTGTAAATGTAGCTATAACGAACAAGAGACTAACCCAATTTGGATTAGTCTCAATGTTAGATTACTACACCGAAAGGTGTGTTACTTGTTAAGTTGATTGAACCGCCATGTACCGAACGGTATGCACGGTGGTGTGAGAGGTCGAAAATTTCTCAATCGAGAAATTTTCTCCTACTCGATTATATTTATACTACATTTTTTACGGAATCCGCAGTAGATGCGTATTTCTGTTGAACAGTTACTCGATTTTACAAAAAACTTACGCGGATATACATTTAGCAGAAAGGTAAAAGTTATTATTTACACAAACTTCGCAAGAGCATGATAGAAAGAAATAATTTTTACTTATAAAATGACAATGTATCGAAAAGGAATAAGAGAAAGGTGTTTGTGAAGATGGACATAGTCTTAGATATTAAGAACTTAAAGAAATATTATAACAATGTGAAAGCAGTAGAAAACGTATCCTTTTCTATGAAACAGGGAGAGCTAGTAGTAATAATAGGGCCTTCGGGAGCAGGAAAGTCTACGGTTTTGAGATGTATTAATAGAATGGTTGATGCAACCGATGGTGAAATATGGTTTGAGGGAAAAGACATTGTAA
>JAXJRB010000227.1:0-7216 GCA_036310845.1 Lachnospiraceae bacterium
ATAAGAAGTGTTACATCATACGGACTTTCTCCATATAATTGATTGTATATATCAGCTTCTGCTTTTCTCAGATATCTGCCTACCATACTTCTCTCTAAAATAATAGGTTTTTCTCCGATGAACAATTCACAGAGTCTGTCTATACATTGCTTTGTTCCTTTATTTGCATTTAACCAAGCTGCTTCCTTCAGTAATAATCGCATAACATCTTCATTTACATAGCCACCCGATACATCCATACCAAACCATCTTAGGTACATCTCTAAAAGAGGTGCCGGCATTTTATCAGGGTCTAACGTATTCTCTACATGTTCTATCTCATATTGAAAATCATTATACAAACTGGAAAAAATAGATAAATATCTGTGCATAAAGCTGTTCTTTTCACGATATACTTCCGGAAACGTCTGCATAAAATTATCTCCCGGAGCCTGCACTACAATATTCTCTACTTTTCCACCTTCTCCAATGATTTCTAACGCAATCCACAAATATCGTCCTTCTATTTCATACATCAAAACATCTGTCTTATTAATAAATTTCAAGCATCTATTGGAAGACAGAAACTCCACCTTTTCCGTAAAGCCTCTCTCCGGATCCATCATAATATCCTGGCCTTTCGGCTCATTCATAGCACACAAATACAAATAACACACTGTATCCTCAGAAAGCTCCATCTGAAATGTCATTCGCCCCCATGGACAATCCTGAATACCACTATCCAAAAGCGGTAATATCATATAATGTACGCCTTCCTTTTCGCTACACAAGATACCGGTATCTCCATCTCTTTCCATACCATATAAGAAGGTTTTTTCAAGTCTGTTTTTGCCTATTGTAAATTGTATTCCTGCCATAACAATCAATCCTTCCCTTCTCTATCTCTCTCTTTTATTATACATCAGCAGATGGCAGTATTTCCAGCGTTATTCTTCCCGGATACAGCAGACAATTCTTAGCCGGATACAAGTCTGCTCCTTCTGCTATTACATACTCTGAATTGGCTGCTTCCACATTTAATTCAAATACATATGCTACACATTCTAATGCATCAAGTGCATGGAAAATTTTATCAAACCGAAGCGGTTCTCCAAAATCCTTCATCCCATGTATATAATCTAGCTCCTTTATCACTGTCTCTTTTATGGTTACATCACTGTTCCGAAAATGTGGTTTTACGTAAATTTTCCCATTTACATGTACCGGCACATACATCGGTTGCAATATACGAATAGATGTAGATAAAAGTCTCTTTGTTTCTAAAAACTGTTCTATTGTTTTCTGATAAACAGCATTCATCCTTGGAAATTCCTGATCGAGCTTTGGCATAATCACAACCTGAACTTCATTACGATCATCATCTCTCCACGCGTTCGCTTTTGCGATACATAATCCCGGAATATTCTTTATCAGCTTTTTGTAATCTTCCATAATTACTGCTGTCTGCGGAATATTCATATCAGCAACAAATCTCCTGCGAACCTGTTCCAAGGTTTCCTGTAAACAGCCTCCTTCTCCTTTGGAAGGATTTCTAAATGTCATATCAAGCTCCTGACAATAGAATACATTTCCCTTTCTTACGTTACCGTCTTCTCCTTCTATCACTGCTATTGATCCCAGAAAAAGAGACGCTCCAATATAATCCCCTGCATCTAAAATCACTATCTTTCCTTCATTTTCAAAAAGATAATATGACATCTTTTTTTCGTCCATCTTATTTGGTTTTAAGAAATCATAAAGATATCCTCCCTGCCCATCCTCTCTTCTCGCAATAATACAAAATGTTTCTGTTACCACATTTCTTACGGGCAGATTTATTTCCTGATAATCATAACCATACACGTCTCCGAGATAATATTTCTGCATCATCTCTTCATTGTATACGAGAATTTTCACCGCATTTTTTACATTTGCCGGTGCATTACCAAAAACATCTTTGTTAAAGATAAATTCTATCTCATTCTTATCCTTTTTCTTTTTTTGATAATATCTTCCGGATTGCGGTGTTGCTCCGATATCTTCAACATATTCTTCATATTTTCTATAAGAGCTTCCCTTTTGTTCTTTTGCAAATACTGTTATATAGCCGTCGCCAAGCATATCACATCTCATAATGATGTCTGTACTCTTCTGATAACTATGTGTCATTGCTAATGTTTTTTTCTGCACTACCTGAAACAGAAAACCGGACATGTTTTCCAAAGCAGGTGCTACATCATAATCTGACTGTTCCAAGGTTGCTCTCCAGACATATCCTTTTATCATTCCTTCTTCATAGAAAGCAGCAGGATTAACCGGTTGTGTAAACACAATCTCTCCATCCATAAGAAAGCCTACCGTTCCATCCTCTACTTCCATTTCTTCAAAGCCAGTTTCACAAAAGCATTCCCATTTCAGCTTTGCAAACATACACTTTTGTTCTTTTGTAAAAGGATTTCTGCCGTAATCACTAACTACATCCACATGAATAATCCCTTGTTCTCCCGGTAGTAACGGTTTATCCATAACAATATACAGTTCTGTTTGATTCTTTGGTTTTTTTCCAAAAATTCTGGCAAGCATGGAAATCTGCGGATCAAGTACATAGCTTAAATCCTGCACTACCTCTTCCTGCTTTCGATACAGGCCGATAATATGGCTGTCTGTTATCTCTATTCCCCGATTTGTCTCATAACACAAACCACCTACCATAAACTTCTGGTCTGCCGGTAGCCAAAAACGTTCTGACACATAAGACGGCTCCAAATATACTCTTGCACCTTTTCCCTTTTTAGGTGCATAACCCAGTAATTTAAGCAGCTTTGCCTTCACGTCATCGCTCACTTTATCCATCTGATTCTGTTGTAAAATCTGTGCACCGACAAGATTTTCTAATATTGTAATTCCAGGATCAGATGGATTATAATTCGTCCATTCCTCAGTATAAATCGGTATTTTACTTACACTTTCATCCAGAAGTTCTGTATATGTTTTCTGTGGCAATATCTTAGAATTCAACATCCTTTTACCAAGCCTTTCTGTCTACAAATTAACCGTTAAATAAAATGTACCTTATGTTCTCCACTCATCACCAGCACATATGGATTACCCGCCAGCGAATCAATATCTGCCTCATGCTGTCCATTCTCATCTTCATACATTGCTGATATCATGGTTCTTTCAATAAGGGCACT
This sequence comes from Lachnospiraceae bacterium, assembly GCA_036310845.1. Lineage (GTDB taxonomy): Bacteria > Bacillota > Clostridia > Lachnospirales > Lachnospiraceae > COE1. Next base: position 3,174 of record JAXJRB010000227.1, read on the forward strand.
TCCCTTTTCTATGTTCAATTTCATTCCAATCTGCTTAGCACTTACCATTCTTCCAATCTCCCAGAACTGGTTTTCTATCGGATCCAGATAATGTTCCAGAACTTGAATCAAATGTTGTTGTATATCAAAGCTGTCATCTGTTTCAATCAGTCGTACCCACAATTGTACAGAGACTTTAACATACAAAGGTTGCACTACATCCAAATACTTGTCATTTACAGAAAGCTCACATTTTGTCAGCAAATGATTCTTTAACCGACTTCGCATCTTTAAGAATGATTGTCCTCCATCCTTAAAGTCATCCATTAATATAACAATGGAAATCGCTCCCGGTATTCTGGAACCATCCTTCTGTTTATCCACCACAACCTTCACTTGATTAATACAATTCGAAAAATTAAGTACTTCCTTTTCATAATCCAATACAGAAATTAAACGATTTTTACTTCCTAACAATGTCATTCCACGTCTGAGTGCTTCATCCATTGTTTCCATATCCATACCGCCATAGGCCTGTTTCGGATTATAAATATCACTTACAAACATGAGATTACTCATGGAAGTTCTAATAGAACCTGCAGCAACATTTGCAATCTTTCCCTCACATCTGCGCACAATCACCTTAAAAGCAATACTTTTTGTATTCTTAGGAATTCTTACATGAACTCCATCACCAAAAGCTATTGTATGATTCATTCTGTCTATCACATAATGTCGATCGCCAGGATTTGAACTGTCAAAATTATCCACTTCTGCCCATTTTATATAAAATTCTTCAATTCCACCCTTGAGATTGTACTCTGCCCGTGTACAACCCGGCTGTTCAATCAGCATTCCACGCATCTCATTTTCTGTAAACGACTCTACTTCATTCACCCATACATCAACATCCAGAATATTGTCAGCATTCAGTAAAAATGTCATATTAGGACCAAACATATCAATATAGTAATCCTGCTCGTCAAGTGTATCTATATTGTTTACTTCCACTGCATTCATTCTGATACTCTTAATCAGAGGACTCTTGTTTACTTTATGTTCAATTTCCTGCTTTTCATCGGTAATACGAATCCAATATGCTTCTTCTCCCTCAATTGACAATTTTGCCATATCTGTTGGTGGTATAAATACAATCGTTCCCACATGCGCAAGTCCTTCTGTATTATCAATTAGCTTAAGCCTAGCAAAACCTTCTCTTGTGGAATAGTAATACTTTATATTTCTTCCGGAAAAACCTTCTACCTCTTCTATATCTATCATCAGACTCACAGGTCCATCTTCCATGCGCTTGTCAAATCCAAGATACAGAGACGTTGAATTATATGGATTCCTTAAAAATACTGGCATCTGTGGGTTCTCTGCCAGACCATTTGTCATATCACGTTTTCTGCTTCCTTGAAAACAATACAGCTTCTGTGGCGTATCAAAATGATGTTCATATGAATATTCTACTGTTAAATCACTTAAAATCGGGTAATTATGTATTGCCGGTTGATAATAGCAGTTATCTGCCCTCAGTAATCGCATCCTCAACCAATGACTGTCACTACTTCCTTCTTCTACTGTTTTCCAATCAGCCGGACATTCGAATGCAATCTCACATTTCCCTGGTCTTGCATTTTGAAACAGCTGATTTATCGGTGCAGTTGTCACAATACGTTTCCACCCCGTACCATTAAAATATTCCAAAACAATCTCATCCGCATAAACCTCTGCCGGAGATCCATAAATATCCTTTTTAGGTTTTCTTTTTATGACTTTTAAACTTGCTTCTTCTTCATATCTTGGAACAGAAACCATCTTGATTCCAAAATCCAAATGAAATCTAAGTGTTATATAAGAACCCGGTTTGGTAAAATATTCTTCATGACTTACACATAATTCAGAATATGTACTCATAATATCGCCAAAAGGATTAAATCTTTCCGGTTCTAATTCACAATTGCCATCCCACACATTCTGAACCGGTTCCGCCTTTCCTTCTGATGAAAAACCAATTTGTGAAACCATTATGTTCTTCATCACAGAATCCTTCGGTTCTATTAGTAATGCAGAATACTCTATTCCATTTTGTTTTACCTTGCAGCACTTCTGCTCTTTACAAAATGCAATTCTCTCCGGACTTTTCTTTACCATATCAGTAATGGTAATAAATCCTGATTGACCTAAATACTTCAATTCATAATCACCATTTATGATGCCATCTATGATTTCTTCTCCACCTTTTAGCTCCATTACAATGGCATTATCCTGTACATCAAACAAATGTGAGTGATATAACAACATTCCATGCAATCCATAATTAGGTCTGCTAAAATCAAATAATCTAAATGGGAATCCTTTCTCTTCTTGTTCTGTCTCCTCCAGAAATTCCTTTAGCTGATCATCTAAAAAATCAATCACTTGTTTTGTCAGCTCTATCGCTTCATCATATATTTCCGTTTCCTGCTCTGTTTCATCCCTATGTGACAATTCTGCTTTATCTATGTATGCAATTTCTTTAAAATTGCCTCTTATCGGATAAACATTTCCTGTTAAACCACAAGTCATAAAAATGGTTTTCAATCTCGTATTTGCAAGATATACCGTATTCGCTGTTTCAAAGGTTATACCGCCTTCATCATCTTTATCCGCAAGAAGCTTCATTCCCTTCGGAAGCTTTACACCCGGTATTGAATTATTCACAATATTCATTAATACATGGCTATGTGCCGGATATGCCTGTTTCAACGATATGTTAAGCATATTCACGAGTTCAATACAATGACGTTCCGGTATTGAATTATATCTTTTAATTAATTCCTGCATTTCATCTGCAAACAACAATGCAATACAAGAACCGATATCCGGCTTATCGGTATCAAACAACCATTCAGGAGTATAGGAAACTGCAAGCTCTTTCATCTGATTCAGAACATCTTCTCTGCTTCTATTGTCTAATTTGTAATCACTCAACAGAGTCGTCTTCCATTGCCTCATACTGTTCTTCCTCCTTGGCTGGTTCCTCTCCCAGATAAAATGGAAATACCATATTTTCCTTTACATTACCGTTTCTGATAAAATAATCTATATAAATAAATAAACAACCTGGTTTTGTATCCTGATCCATCCTGACACTCACACTGCTTATTCTTGGTTCATTGTGAAGAATATCTGCTTCTAATTCTTTTTCCATCAAATTAAGCATTGTCTTATCCACACTGTTAAATACATATGCTGAAGCATTACTTCCGTAATCCATTCGCATCTTTCGTTCCGTCTTCTGTGTCATAAGAATCAGATAAATACTTTCCTTTACACTTTCATTTCCTTCCACACACATAAATCGTCCTGTTGCAGGATTTACCTGTGGTGGAAATTTCATTCCTTTACCAAGAAAAATTGTATTATCCATTATTTTTATTACCTTATCCTTCCCCAACCGTTTCCTTAACCAATTTTTATGGGTGAACCCGCTACACTTACCATACTACTGCTCTCAAGCTTCAAGGATGATGAAGCTTCCATTTTCAGATTGCTACCTGATATTCCAACTTTTCCGCTAGACTTCTGCTCAATCCCCTCTGAAGCTTCTACTTTGAATTTCCCACATCTCAAAGTGACTGTTCCACTGTCTGAATTCATCAAAAGCTCTATATTATCGCCTACTTTTATCTTTAATCTGCTCTCTGCACTAATTTCAATATTTCCATTCTCTGATTCAATCTCCAGTTTATTTTTTCCTTCTTTATCAGACATAATTATCTTCTGTTTTTCATTATCCAGTATCATCTGATGTGCCTTATCCGATGTATATATCGATATCTTGTCCTGCTTTCCTTCCTCATCTTCCATATCATCAAATTGAATGGTATTTCCATTTTTGGTTACAATTCTTTTTATTTGATTTTTCTCATGTACGGATCTTGTCAGAAATCTGTCATTTTCTTTCGATATACAACCTACCACATATGGCTTTTCTATATTTCCCTGCTCGAATGCTAACAACACCTGATCTCCTACTTCAGGTAAAAAATAATGTCCCCACTCTTTTCCACCTGACA
>JAXJRB010000228.1:0-1595 GCA_036310845.1 Lachnospiraceae bacterium
CCCTGAATCAGCACACCACCGATGATGGTTGCGACGTAATATGTAATTGTTGGGATGTTCCACTCGATTCCGACCTGGTGTTAGGATATAACTATGGACACGAAATGTTGAACAATTTATACTTAATAAAAAGGAGTTCAACACAATGGCTAAAAATCAAAAATCTTATACACCAGAATTTAAGCAGCAGATTGTTGATCTGCACTGTCAAGCTGGCAAAGGAGTAACTGAATTAAGCAACGAATATGGCATTCCAAAAGGCACTGTATCTACATGGATTAAAAATCTTGCACCTGTTGCAGTTTCCGATACCGAGACTATTTCATTAAAGGAGTACAAAGCACTTCAAAAGAAAATGAAGGAGCTTGAGATTGAAAACGAAATATTAAAAAAAGCTACTGCCATATTCGCAAAAAATCAATAGCTGAATACGTGTCCTTTATTCAGGCTAACTTAGATAAATATACTGTTAAACAAATGTGCTCTGCACTTAAATTTCCTCGTAGCACTTATTACGCTGCTATCAACCATGTTCCTTCTAGACGTGAACAAGAATACAATAGATTCAGCGAAGAAGTCCTATCTGTTTATAATGAATATAAAAAACGCTACGGAGCAATTAAAATCCATCGAGAGCTTAACGATAAAAATATTCCTTGCTCTATTAAAAGGGTTCAGCGTCATATGAAAAAGCTTGAGATAAAGAGCATTGTTGTCAAAAAGTATCAATACCAAAAGAATCAAGGCACTGTTCCTGATGACAAGGAAAATATTCTTAATCGAGATTTTGAGGCTGAAACAGTATTCAAAAAGCTTGTAACAGACATAACATACATACATGTAGTTAATGAAGGTTGGACCTATCTAGCATCAGTAATGGATTTATATGATCGCAAAATAATAGGATGGGCCTATGGTAAAAATATAACTGCAGAGCTTGCTACAAAGGCTGTCAAAAATGCTTGCATAAACATACCAGATACTAAAGGAATTATTCTTCATAGTGATCTTGGCAGCCAATATACCAGTGAGGAATTTGAAAAGTATTTACAGGATCAAGGGATAATTCATTCTTTTAGTAGAAAAGGAAATCCCTATGATAATGCATGTATAGAGTCCTTCCATTCAGTACTCAAGAAGGAAGAAGTCTACACTACCACTTACCACACATTTGAGGAGGCACAAACTGCACTCTTTGAATATATAGAGTCTTTCTACAACCGAAAAAGGCGCCATAGTGCTCTTGATTACAAGACACCACAACAGGTTGAAGATGAGGCTCTGGCAGCATAAGAAACATCTCTCCTTGCGATTAAGTAGGGAGAGAATAGTTCAACTTTTTGTGTCCAAAGTCTTGACATAGGTCCAAGGTGTTGTTCTACAGAACTCCAATGCCTCCTTCGGCTTATTAAAACTGTATATCTGTGCGGTCGGTTCTACTTTTCTAACGGCAGCCACAAGTCCCTCAAGGGCAATTTCTTCATCGTCAAGTGCTAATATATTCATGCATCATTCTCCTTTGGGATTCTGATTCTAGCCGTCGTCCCTTTATCTGGTTCACTTGTAATTTCTAAAGTGCCATCACACATAAGCTC
>JAXJRB010000229.1:0-5253 GCA_036310845.1 Lachnospiraceae bacterium
AGTGCGTGCCAGCGCACGCACTTTGGCAAGAATTTCTTACGAAATTCTTGTCTAACTGCCACTACGCTACAGCACTTTCCTATAAAGGAACAAAAAAAAGAACCCAAACGTCTTATCATTGACTTTGAGTTCTTTGTCTACACTTCGATACAAGTATCACTACCTGCTTTTCTTATTCACTTAGAAATTCTTCTGGATGTTTCATCTCTGTAATATCATCTTTCATTGCATCTCAATAAAGACTCTTCCAGCTTCTCCTTCACGAATTCCTGTCCTACTCCTTCTATCATCATTTCTTGCTGAATTTTTCTCTGTTCTTCTAACATTTCCTGTGTATCCTGTATCTCCTGATTTGCCCGTAGTTCATTTTTTGCTTCTAGTCTTGCCTCGTAGTAAAACATTTTTCGATGTCTTTCTATTTCTCGCTTTACACAAAGCTCTGCGGACTCCTTAATAAAGCTTTCGTAATTCTTTACTTTTTCCTGTAATGTGATTTCTTTATTCGAAAGAGACTGCATGTTTTTTTCATATTCCTGTGTCAGTAGCTTTCCATATTCCTTCTCTGCCTTTGCCGCAAGGATTTGTCTGTTTTCCAGTTCTTTTACAGCTTCTTCTTTCTTTTCGACACTTACCATTGCCTTTTCCAGAGGATGGTTTTGTGCCTCTTCCTCTTGTGTTTGCTCGGTATCTTCCTTTTTCACGCTCTTCTCAGCACTGGTATCGATATCCAGTGACTGATTCAGCATTTCGATTTCACTCAGTTTATTTACAATTTGATTTGCATTCTCTGTACTTGTTTTTTGGATTTCCTTGGCTTCTTCTGCGAGCTTTTCCTGCTGTATCCTCTCCTGCATCTCAGCTAATGTACGTTGCTTGAGCAGATAATCATCCTTCATTTCCTTTAACACACGCTCGTCGTCCTTGTCTAAACGCATATCCACTACACTTTGATATTGTATCTTTATTTCTTTTTCCATTTCCGTATGGAGTCTTTTTTCCTCTTCTTCCGTTAATGCCCCGCCACATTTTACAGTATCTACCAGTTCTTTCAGTGTTTTAACTACTTCGCCTGACATCATATTTTCATCTTGTGATGTATCTCCCTTGTCTACCCGCTTTAGCGACTTTTCATAGCCTTCCTTGGAAATCTCCATTATGGCAGCATAACCTTGTGTATCACTTGGTACGCTTGGCTTAATCTGATTTCCTTGTCTTTCCATCACAAGATTCGTACTAACACTTACAGACCTTATGGTGTCCTGCACACCTACCTTCTTTACTTCCATAAAAATCCCCCTCCATTGTTTTCTCTTTGTATACAATATCGGTTGTTTTTTATAGAATGATAATATTAATTTCTTATAACTTTTTATTATGCACATAATAAAAAGAGGTAACACACTGTTCCTCTTTTTACTCCATCACTACCATTCTGTTATAGCACAGCTATGTTTTTTGGTCTTTCTATCATAACTAATGCCTACTAATAGCATATTTCCTCTATATTCCTGTATGCCATCCATATAGTTACGTTCCTTAATCTGCGCAATTGCCTCTTCGGGCGTTTTATCGCATTTTAATTCAATAATCATGGCTGGTACATCCTTATTTTTCTTTGGCACAAATACAAGATCTGCATATCCTTTTCCGAAAGGCGCTTCACGCATAATCTTATAATATTCTCTAGCATGATAATAGGCTAATGTTATAGCACAGCTTAATGAATTTTCATCATTATACTGTAATACAGATGCTGCTTCCGCATGAACCTTTTCCATAGCATCCGCTACCGCATCTACATCCTTCTGCCAAGTGTTCCTTAAAAGTCGCTCAGATGCATCCATAGCATTCACAACCTCACTCCACTTTGCTCCTTCTATCGCATATTCAAAGGCTTCCTGCACTTCCTTATTTGGAATATATGCCTCCTTACTCTCCAAGTCATATGCCAGATATCCCAAATGAATCAATGCTGTCATAACATCATCCTTGCTCTTATAAGACACAAAATCGTTCTCAAAGCTTCCTACCTTGACTCTGCATCTCTCTCCTGCAAACATTCGAATAATATCATCCCGTAATCCTTCAAAATTAAGTGAAATATAGCCTGAAAGAGAACTGAATGCTTCTGTATGCGACCAATACGATTCATATGCTTCAAATCGGATTGCCTTTACTACAGAATTCGGATTATAAATATGCTCTGCATTCTTAAACGAATAACCATCATACCATTCGCACATCTTATCAAATTCCATGCCATATTGTTCACAAAGCCTCTGGACTTCATCACTCGTAAAGCCATAATATTTTGCAAGCATCTTCGGACTTATCATGGTATATTCATCAAAATTATTCAGTGCAGACTCAATACCATATTTCTTAATCGGTAAGATTCCCGTCATATATGCAAGTGCTATAAAACGTTTTGAAGATTCGCCTTTAAAAAGTGCACGCAATAGACTGATATACTCATCCTGTAGCTTCTTGTTCTGCTTTGCCTCACGGAAAACAGTATCCCATTCATCTATAATAACAACAAATTGTGCCTTGCATACATGACTAATCTGACTTAGTGCCATTGCAATCGTACTACACTCGGATATATCGACCATGCTATACTCTTTTTGCAATTCCTCTAATATTGTCTTATTAAAAGTTGATAAAAACAGTTCTTCTTTTTTTCCTACATTCGACCACATCTCAGCCATATCAACATGAATCACATCATATTGATTCAAATATGTCTCATAGCTTTTATCCTTTTCTATCTCGAGTCCATGAAAAAGTTCTCTGGAATCACAACCTTTACTGTAATATGCCTTTATCATGCCTGCAGTAACCGACTTACCAAAACGTCGGGCACGGCTAACACAGACATAGCACTGCTCTGTCCCTAATAATCCATTCAATATAGGAATTAATCCCGATTTATCTATATAAATCTGTGATTCTACTGCTTTCTTAAAGCTTGCATGATCCGGATTTACATATATTCCCATAGAATACCTGCCCTTTCTTACTATCTATTCCTCTCCAATCAATACTTCCTTACCCGCAAAAGCAAACCCATACTTACGAATTTGTTCCTCTTGAAATCCTCTGGCTATCAGTTCTGTCTTATACTGCTTTTCTTCTATTTGTTTCAAAGCATTTTTTACGGTTTCATCTAGTGAGCTTTCTCTTTTTGGATTATGCACTTTGAATTCCAGAATATATGCTGCTTTACTCTTATCCCTTGGCTCTATCATAACATCATATCTGCCAAGTCCACTTTCTCGATTGGAGGTAAGTATATATTCCTGATTGAGCTCTGTCAGTAAGCCTAATACCAGCCCATGATAAAATCTCTCCGGCTCGGAATCGGAAGGCTCCTTTCCTGTATCAAAGTAACTAAACACATTTTTAGAAATCTTATTGATACATACATTCATTTCCTCAACATTACCATACAACATGGCCGATACAAAATCGTTATAATGGACTTCTGTTTCCATAAACCAATCATGAACCATGTTGTAAAACATATCTAATACTTCACCGTTCGTAATACTTAGTGTATATTTTGGCCGCATTCCCGGTGTCGTTAATTTTTCTTTTTCGATTACCTTTAAATATCCACTTGCAAGCAACAAGCTCCATACGGCAACTTCATTATCTCCCAAACGATTATAAACGATTTGTTCATCAATAGGGGATGTAATCCTATCCATTTTCAATAATCGTTCAAAGGATACTTTGATATTTTTATTGCCTTCCTGTATAAGTCTGCCTATCAGACGATTTCCACTGGTATTCGCCCAATACGTATCATACTGTCCCTTCGTATCCAAGAAATTCAAAACAGACCATGGATTATAGATATCAGAATGTTTTCCGAACACAAATCCATCATACCATGCTTTTACGCCTTCTCTTTCCTCTCCAAGACCACACTCATCCAGTGCTGCAAACACTTCTTCCTCTGTAAATCCAAAGCTGGTTGCATACTCATCGGACGTTGTCGTTACCACCTTCAAATTATTCAGGTCTGAGAAAACAGATTCTTTACTGATTCTCGTAATCCCCGTCATAATCCCTCTTTCAAGATATGGATTCGTCTTAAAGGTCGAGTTAAATAAGCTTCTGGTAAATGCCACAAGCTCATCCCAATATCCATTTATATATGCCTCCTGCATCGGTGTATCATATTCATCTAATAGAATAATTACTTTCTTCTCATAATAGCGATATAAAAAATCCGATAGTTGATAAATTGCCGAGGTCGCATCACTATCTCGAATTTCCAATGCTAAGATTCTATCAAAAAATAAACGGTCTGCATCTGTTAAGACATCGCTATCTCTTAGATAGGAATGTTTAATATAGAGATTGGTTAATATCTGACATATTTTTTCTCGCGCTGTTTTATAATTCGTTTCTTTTACTCCGGCAAGCGATAGTGATATGACCGGATAAGTGCCTTGTATCTGTCTATACTTCTCATCCTGCCATATAGAAAGCCCTTCAAACAGTTCACTTCTACCATTATAATTTATCGAAAAAAACTGCTCCAGCATGCTCATATTTAAGGTCTTTCCAAAACGGCGTGGGCGTGTAATCAAGGTGACACTGTCTCCACAGTCCCACCATTCTTTGATAAAATCAGTTTTATCAACATAGAAATACTTTCCTTTTCTTAATTCCTCAAAGCTCTGTATTCCTATTGCCACACCTCTTGCCATGAACGTTACACCTCCACAACCGGAATTTTCTATTTCTTAACTTCTTTCCCTGTACATACTTTATAAACATTCTTTACTGTATTAACAAACCTAATAATAACCATAACAATACTTCGCATAATTATTTACTCCTTTCGTCAACACTATATATTTATATGATACCACAGATTAAGTTACTTTTTACACTACAGATACTTTCTCATCGCTGCTTCTACGACATGTCCAACGAGCACAGAAGTGGTTACACTTCCTGCTCCACCTGGTACCGGTGTAATGGCATCTACTATTTTCTCTGCTTCGTCATACTTTACATCACCGCAAAGCTTACCTTCTTCATTGATATTGATTCCAACATCAATAACAACCTGTCCTTCTCTTAGATAAGAACCATCAATAACACCGGCTCTACCTGCTGCCACAATTACGATATCTGCCTCTTTTACTACAGAAGGCATATCCACGGTCTTAGTATGGCAAATAGTAACCGTTGCATTCTTCTGAATTAACATCATCGCAGCCGGTTTTCCTA
>JAXJRB010000230.1:0-3217 GCA_036310845.1 Lachnospiraceae bacterium
ATGATATACTTATAGAATGGAGAGTAATATATGAAGATTAATACTAAAAAATGTATGATGGCAGCAGTACTATTAATAGTTGGAATATTGTCATTTGCTGTAGTAGCAGGATATGCAGCATCACCTGACTATCATAAGAATACTATCGCATCACTTGATGATAAGAAGACAACAGTTCTTGAACTTACAGCAGCGACAACGACAACTTCGGCTCTTATAACACTTCTTCCTGGAGATACAGGGACTCCGATAGCAGATAAGGTTGCAGATCTTAGTCAATACCTGCTTATAGTATTGTGTGCAGTATTTCTTGAAAAATATCTTGTTACAATCACAGGTTATGTAGCCTTTAAGATCCTTATACCGGTAGCATGTATATTATTTACTCAAACTTCGCACATAGATTTAGCCTATGCACCTTGAAAATTCAATATCTGGCAGTTATTCAGTTATCAAAATCCAGTTGCTACGCTGCTTGAAGCTGCGTTTTCAGGATAGCTGGAATTGTATCCATAAAAGCATCAACCAACTCACTGATTTTGTCCTCAGACAGTTCTGTATTATCTTTCAGTATAGTCTGGAACATTTGGAGCAACATTTGAAATGCCTGTATCCATGTGATATCAGACATTTCGTCAGAAAAGTATAGAAAAAGTTCACCTAATGAGCGGTTGTCATTGGATTCCCTGCTTTCCAGAGAAAGCATCATATATCTTGTAAAGACAACTGCAGTGTGGGCAGTCATTGCATCGTAAGATAAAGAGTTACATTCTTTGCTGAGATTCAGATAGCTTTTGCACACCTTGAAGAAAACTTCAATATCCCAGCGCTTACCATACGTACGAATGATCTCATTTTCATCCAGAGTTGTATCTGTAGAGATAAGGCATAAATATTCTTTTCTCTTATTCCGATTACGAACATATACAACTTTAGCAGGAATGACTTCCCCATCTTTTACAACTTCAACCAACACGGAAAGAAGGTATTTGGAACGACCACGTCTCTTTTTATTCTGGTTGTAGATTGTAATTAGTGACATATCTTCTCCATTGTACCGAAAGAACATTTTGGGAGTCTTTTTCACCATGCCAATGACATCATAACCTATGGATTTTACAGCATGGAGTGTGCTCGGAGAAGAAAACCAACTGTCAAAAAGGACATATTTAGCCGGAATAGCAGCTTTGCTGGCAGCTTTTAAGAGTTCAAGCATTGCCTGAGTTCCTTTTTGCATGGAGAGCATTCTTCTTTTGTAGCCGACGGTTCGTTTATCAACGTCAACAGCTTCATTCACTCTGTTTTTCTTATTTTCAGATGAAAGAAGAATGCTGTTGACAGGGAGAAAGGTACTTCCGTCTGACCATCCAAGTGTGAGCATACGAAATCCGAAACGGTATCTGTGGTTTGCGTGATCATAAGCTTTTGCAAGAAGTTCCACTTTCTTGGAACGGTTGCGTTCGAACATGGAATCATCAATGATCAATACGTTGGTGCGATCCTTTGAATTCAAGGGTACAATGGCATCTTTGATGATTCTGGAAACTAACAGAGTTGTAAAATGTATCCAGTTGATCTGGATCATCTTCATGAAACGATATACGGTATCCTTTTCAAACCCGGGAGTATTTCGTCCGGTAATCAGACTCATGTACATGCTTCTGTTAGAAAAAATCAGCAAAAAGAGATATTGGAAAACCTCAATAACAGGAATGCCTTTTTTCTTATACGCATTGGATGCCTTCAATGCTGAAGAAATATGGAATCTTGTGAAAAATCTTTTGATAGATTTCGAAATCTGCTTATCATTCTGGTTTACTTGTGTTATACTTTTATTCATAGCATGAGCCTCCGGTTTTAATTGTTTTTGGACAACTCAATTATACCAAACCAGATGGTTTCATGCTATTTTATTGCCAGTTTTTATTGAATTTTCAAGGTGCACAGGCATTTTTTCAAGTGCGAAGTTTGAGTACTTGATATTAATAATTATTACATTGTTTTATAATGTATATTAATATTATTGTAGATTTGTAGATTTGCATATTTATGCTCTATATGTAACTGTTCGCTACCTCTTTGAATAAACGATATAAAAGTTGCGATTTACCATTATATAATAATGCTTCTCCTGCTTGAATCATTAAACATATTAACAAAGTTAAGATGTAAAGTTACTGCATCTATAAGAACTCTTTCGTCAAAGTCGAACTTACAATGATGATTAGGATAATTCTCTTTATCATTAAAACCACCACCGGCAAATGCGAATATACCGGGAAGAATAGTCTGATAACTTGAAAAGTCTTCACCAAGCATTAATGGTGGTGTGTCTTTTAGTGTAAAATCAAGTTTCTGATTGTTAAGATAGTTGACAAAGTGTTCAGTAAGATTATCAGGATTGATTACAGCCGGATGAAGAGCAAGACCATAGTTAACAGTAGCTTTTGCATTATATGTCTGACTTATTGATGAAGCAATATTTTCAATTCTCTGTTTTATAAGTTGTGCATCTTCTTCATAGAATGTTCTTACAGTTCCACTAAGAGAAGCATTCTCAGCGATGACATTGTATTGTGTTCCGGCAGTCATCTTACCTACTGTTACAACAGCATTGTGAACAGGATCTACATTACGGCTTACAATAGTTTGCAGAGCAAGAAGCATATTAGCTGCTACAATGGCAGTATCAACGCATTGATGAGGTTTGGCTGCATGCCCGCCTTTGCCTTTTATATTGATTTCAAAGCGATCAGTTATTGCCATTCTTGGACCTTTAGTAACAGATACAGTTCCATAAGGAATATCACTGAATATATGAATACCAAAGATTGCTTTTACATTTTCTAATAGTCCGTTTTCAATAGCAAGTTTTGCACCCATGCAGTTTTCTTCAGCAGGCTGAAAGAGAAGAAGAATAGTTATATTAAGTTCCTGTTCATGTTTTTTTAGAATCTTAGCAGCACCAAGAAGTGCAGCTGTATGACCGTCATGTCCACAGCCATGCATATAGCTTTCTTTTTTTGACTTGTATTCACATTCGTTCATCTCGGTTACATTAAGTGCGTCTAAGTCAGCTCTTAATGCAATCTCATAATCTGATTTGCCTATATAACCGACAACACCTGTGTTACCAAATTCTTTAAAAGGAATATTAAGAGATGAAAGTTCTTCTTTGATTTTTGCGGATGTGTTATATTCATTTAATGCAGTTTCG
>JAXJRB010000231.1:0-25046 GCA_036310845.1 Lachnospiraceae bacterium
AATACAAGAACCGCTTATTTCAGCAAAGTGCAGAAGGGGAGTCCGAGTGTTGCTCTCAATTCTGTAAAGCAAAGTCTTAGAGTTTCTTAATGTTCTCTGATGACTGCAAGCACTCTCTGAAGTCTTGTCTGAGCACTGCGTAGCAGGGCGAGTTTGCGCAAGAGAGTGCTAATAAAAGCTGTCAGAAGAGGACATTTAGTAACTCTTAGGCTTTGTGTCCCAGAATTGAGAGCAACACTCAGACTCCCCACACTCCACTAAACTTGAATTTAATAATAACAAAAAAATGGATACTAACATTAATTTGGCGACTTGATATAAGAAAAGGAATCAGACATTTGCCTAATTCCTCTTAAGTGTAAAAGCATTACTGCACGTTTGCGTTGTCAGCTAAGTAATCCAGCACAATGGACTGGATTTCGGCTTGAAGCATATAACCTTGACCATAAGTATCTTTCATGTTTGTAATATAATCTTCACCATTTGCTTCTGTCATCTCAGCAACAAGGGTATCAAAGTCTACGTTAAGTCCGGCTTTTTCGTAAATAGCCTGATATACAAGGGCTTGTTTAGCCATCTCTTCTGCACGCTTTGTTAAGTCTTGTTCGTATTCAATTTCGTTGTCTACGCCCTCAATAGTATCCCATACATTAGTAGAAGTCTCCATTCCATATTGAGAAGCCATTTGGTTATAGTATTGCATACTATATTCATCATTATACTTTGTTATAGATTTAAGAGCCTTTACATAGTTTTTAGGATAAGTAGTTATCGTAGAATTATCAAGAATATAGTTATGCAGATATTCTTCTAAGTGTGTACGATAAAAATCATCCTCAATGTACGCACGATATTCGTCAGCGGTTGAAGCAACATCAGAAAAATTCTCCTGAACAAATGCATCGGTCAGCTCCGGTGTAACATAGACACCGTGAATAGTAACCGCAAAGTTTGCCTCTTTACCAGCTACGTCAGCATTCGTATAATCCTCAGGGAAAGTTGCGGTAACTACGATTTCTTCACCAGGAGTATGTCCGATTAACTGATCTTCAAAACCTTCAATAAAGGTACCGGAACCAATTTCGAGGTCATATCCTTCACCATTACTGTTTCCGCCTTCAAATTCTACGCCGTCAATAGAACCTACGTAGTCAATGCGAACAGTGTCACCACTTTTGATTTCAATAGAGCTGTCATCGCTTACGGCTTTGTGAGAAGAAAGCGTTGACTCAATATTGGAATCAACCTCTTCCGTAGTAGCTTCTACTTCACTCATAGGAACAATAAGACCTTCATAATCTGCAAGAGATACAGTAGAAGTGATATCTACTCCCTCGATTAAGCCTGCATCTGTAAGACATGCGCTAAAATCAGAGCTGGAAGCTGTTCTAATAGCTGATTTATAAATCTGAAAGCCAATTGCAACAGCGAATATAGCGACAAATACAGTTACTACCGTTGTTGTAATAATACGGCTTATCAGCTTTTCTTTCTTTTCTTTTGCTAGTTCTTTCTTTCTAGCCTCTCTTTTTGCTTTGCTTTTGCTAAGCGTTTCGTTTTCGTTTGTTGTGTCTTTTTTTGCCATTTCCATACCTAACCTTTCCGGGAAAACCCACTCAAATAAAGTAACATAAAATAGAAAAAATTGAAATACCAGAATCGGAATTCACAAAGATTTCAAAATTAGAATACAAATATATAGAATATTAGCACGCAAATGATTGACAATGAGAAAGAGAAAACTATATAATTTTAATATAAAAGATTTTTATGTGGAAGCGGGTGAGGGAAATGGAAGTAAATAATATTCCAATACCGTCCGTGGCAACCATTAAAGTCAGCAAGGAAGGTAAAGCGGCAGTATTTGATACAACAGTAATTCATACAACAGACAATAAGTATATTTATGTAATGCCAGTGAAAGAAAAGGACAAGTTTGTTAACTTTTCGGGAGACGGAATGTTTCGTGAGGTTAAGATACAATTTGCACCATACGAGCTATACGTATGGAAAAACATAGGTATTACAAAATTTACAGAGGATGGAAAGCTGTTTTTAAGGATTCGGACAACGACTCCTGGTACACGTTCTAATACATGGAAGGATCGTGCTGCAAAGCGAGAAGGCGAAAAGGAAGCACAGAAGAAGGCTGTCGAAGAGGAATGACAATATAGGACAGGAGAAGACAGTAAGTGAAGAAGTTAATGATATCAATAGCTGCTTGTTTCGGAATCTCTTCCGTTGCGATGACATCGTGTCAGGAACAATTACCGCAAACGGTACAGGAACAGTGGGAAGAGAAACAGGATGAAGTAGTAAGTGCTGTGTCGGCTGAAATGCAAAAGGCACTAAAAGCACAGCTAAATGATTTTATTCAGAATGATGATTTAGGTGAGAGTCTGGGATTCTCAGAGGAACAGATAAGTCAGCTAGAGCAGTATGTGGAAGAGTATGAGTTTGATACCGAGGCTTTGACTAAGTTAGCGGGTGGATTAGAAAATCTTATGGAAGATGCCAAGGGATTAACAAAAGAAGAAATTCAGGAAGAGTTAGCTAAAATTCTTGAAAAATAAGAAAAAATGTAACTATTCAGTAGGTCGAAGCATTTACTGCGGAGACCGTAAGAAAATGATACAATAAGCAAAAATCCCATGGCTGAAAGCGAATCTAAATGGATTTTTGCCTTGTAATTATGAAGGTACTGAATAATTACGGAAAAATCATAAAGCAGGTTGTGAAAAAAATCACAGCCTGCTTTTTCGTAGTAAATAAAGAAAGATTTTTTAGCTCATACGAATAATTTCGAGTTCTGGATGTTGTTGTAAATCAATAAGTTGATTATTGCAAAAAATAGTCGGTTTTGATAAATTTTCCTCGTGTATCTCGCAGATGCGTCCAGTTAGTTGATTGCTAAGTGTCACCCTGCGATCCACATAGAGATGTGCAATGTGTGATAATAATTTTTTTGTAGTTTGTACACCTGTTTTTTCAAAACCTTGCTGCTCAAAAATTCCAATTGCCTGAAATGGAGTTAGCGCCGCTCTTTGGGCTCTAGGATGTGTAACAGCTTCATAAATATCGGCAATACCTGCGAGCAATGCATAAGGATGGATTTTGTCGGCTTTTAAGCCGGCAGGATAACCACTTCCGTCTCGCCTTTCATGATGCATAATTAGTATAGTAGTGATAATAGGAGGAAGTTTTTTGTATTTAATCAAATCATATCCCATATGTATGTGGCGCTGCAATTCTGTCATTTCTTCAGGAGTTAATTTACCATCTTTCCATAACAAGTCGTCAGATAGTTTGATTTTTCCAATATCAAAGGCAAAACCTGCCAGTGTCAGTAGGTCAAGCTCCTTAGGTGAAAGACTACACCATTTGGCAAATACATAACAGAGTAGACCACAATTGAAACAATGAATATATGTAAGCTGTTTTTCATCAGGCATCATATAATATAGATAATCAATCAGCTGATCTTCATTTTTGACAGCATCCATTATATTGTCGCGTAAAGCCAAAAATTTATCTACCTGCACTTCTAATCCCGTTTCAAACAAGTGAACTAGATTTTTAAAGGATGTTACGCAATTTTCATAAACAGAGCAAAAATTTTTGAAATGGTCACTATTATAAAGATATTGATAATGTGTAATATTAATTTCCATGGGTTCTGCTAATGATACGCTATCAATGGAGTTGTCTTTTAACAATTGAATTTTATCTTCGGTCAATAAAGTATTAGCTTTTAGCAATAAAGTATTATTTGAAGTATATAAGTCATCATAGAGAACCATGCCCGGTTGTAAAGTACTAACGGGAAAAGAATGCATAAAAAATCCCTCCTATAGTTATGAGTGAATAATTAGATAATATAAATGTATTATAACACAAAAATAGGCATGCAGAATAAAAAGTGTGAAAAATGTTCTAAAAAATCAGAAATTTATTCAATTACATATAATAACATAAATATTGCATATTAAAAAATATTATGATAACATAGAAAAGTAAAGTTAATAGTTAATGAAAGAGCCGCATCTATGGAAAGTTATTTAAAAAACATTTTAGGAATACATGTCGATATAAAGGCGTGGACGGACACAGATACTTTACCGGATGAGCTTAGAGAAGAACGGGAGTATTATCTTCTCGAAATATGTGGCATAACCTGCCTTGTTATCACTATGTTAGCATCTGATTTTCAGATGTCTGTTTTTATGAAGCAAAAGCAACAGCTTCGAGCATATTGCGATTTACCTGTTGTTATTTGTTTTGACAGAATCACATCATATCAACGAAAGTGTCTGATTGAGGGAAGACAGGCATTCATTGTGCCTGAGAACCAACTCTTCATGCCATTTTTGGGAATTGCATTACAGGAACATTTTAAAGCAGCAACTGTGGCGGGAAAGCAATTAACAGCAATGGCACAATATATCCTTCTTTATTTTATCTATGATAAGAATGGAGGATATCATTCAAAGCTTGGAATATCGAAGGAGTTGGATATTTCATTGATGAATGTGACAAGAGGAGTACAGGAACTGGAGGAGCTGGGATTACTTGTAACCAGGAAAAAAGGTAGAAGTTCTATGGTGACCATGAGCATGGAACGACAAGCATTATTAGATAAGGCGAAGGATTATCTTCGTAATCCCGTACAGAAACGTCTTTACGTGAAGGCGGAGGACTGGATATTGGATTTGCCAAAGGCTGGTATGGAAGCTAAGCTGGTAAAGACTGCGGGAAGAGGGGAGAAGGATTCTCTAGGACATGTTATTCGTGCAATCGAGAAACGTGAGTATTTGAAATGTGCAGATATGATCACAAGTATTGATCCGGCGTGGGATACAGAGGAGACATATGTGGAGTTAGAGGTATGGCGCTATGACCCTACTAGATTTACGGGAAAGCATATTGTGGATTCAATTTCATTGTCGTTATCTTTTTTGGGAGAAGATGATAGCGCTTTGAATCTGAATATAAATGAGCTTTGATTCACAGGAAGGAAAATTCTGAAAAGAAATTTTCTGGTAAAAAATTTGTACCTTGAAAAACATAACTACATAAAGTTTTTATTGTGAAAAGTTAAAAAAACTAAGGGGTAATTTTGTGCATTCTTCTGAAATTAACATAAAACGCATAAAATGCGAATAAAATATTTGTAAAATTTCAAAAACTGCGCTATTATTACTTTACAATCTAGAAATATCTACAGGAAACTATTTTATGTTAAAAATTTGCTAGAAAAAGTGTGACTTGAATGTTTAACATAAGCACATTGAGAAGGGTTGAAAGGGGAACAACATCATGGTAGTAGCAAAAGAAAAAGTAGTAAAAAAGATTGAAATCGCAAACAAAAAACCACTCATTAGAAAGAATCATGAAAATGGAGAAATGGTAGCTGGCTTCTTAGATCCAGAAACAGGTGTGTTTGAAGTGGCTATGGAAGTCGGGGATGAAAGAGATATTGACGAATTTCTTGATCGTTATGACTTATCAGTAGTTATGATCTCTAAGATGTAAACAATTTCATATTGAATATAGGTGCAATCAAAGCTAAAAAACCGGAAACAGATGGGAATGTTTCCGGTTTTTTTAATGTAACGTTTTCGTATTCTGCATACGAAATTGTTTTGGTGTTATATTTTTATATTTACGAAACGTTTTTATCATATGACTGCAATCGGAAAAACCTGTTTCCTGGCTGATATAGGCAAGGTCATAATCTGTAAATAAGAGCAAATCTTCGGTTTTGGTAACGCGCACATATTCAATGTATTCCTTGCAAGAACGGCCGTAAAGCTGTTTGAATTTTTTGGCAAAAAAGGAATAGCTCATATTGCAACGAAGGGCGAGATCTTCGACGCGCAATGACTGATTTGAATGAGCATCGATGTATTCGGTAATCGTATCGATGGAATGAGAAGCAGGTTCTGGTGCTGCTTTGGAAGGAATGAATCCATGGCTTCTCCAGATACGCACCATTGCAAGCAACAGACAGGTAATAGCTGCGTGCATGGCGGTAAGGTATCCGTATCCGCGTTGTTCATATTCGTTGCTACAAGCACGTATATAGCCCTGAATGGGATATTTTTGCATTTGTGGTGCTAAAAAATGAATGGAACTGTTGGGATCGGAAAGGGCTTGCTGGACTACTGCTTTTAACTGAGGAGACAGGGCACCATCCTCGTGGAAGCGTTTTAGGTCAAATTTTAATACATAATAGCGAAGTCTTTCGTTGGAAGTTGCATAGATGGCATGAAGTTCTTTCGGTGGAAGGGTAATCATTTCACCGGGATGCAGGATATATTCGATATCTTTGCAACTGACCAGCGCAGTACCGTTTAACATAAATAGAATTTCCATATAATAATGCCAATGCTGTCTAATTGGAAAGGAATGAATTGCTGTATCAAATATGAAGCATTCGTATGGAGAATTCAAAATATCCCCATATTCATATAAATAATGCATATTAGAGTTCCCCTTTTCATTCTTTGATATATTTTCGTAACTGTCCAGAGCCAATCTCGAAAATACTTCGTAATTCCTCAATGAGGCGTATTCGCCAAATAGATATCCCATCAAAATATATTCTTGCATGCAAGCATTCATCGTATATTTTTGCGTCTATCTGCTTAGCTCTGAACAGTTACATATTTTCATATAAAGTAAGATAGATTTATACGATTTTTGTCATTTGTAATTATATCATATCGTAACTAACGATGCCATATTTTACAAAGTAAATAAGAATATGCAATCACGTTACAGTTGATTGAAAATAACGGAGGAAGTGGCATCGAATCAAATGGACTATGTAATCGATGCAAAACCTGCAGAAAAAAATATTAAAAAAAATCATAAAAATATATTGACACACACGTAAAAATCATGTAAAATGCATTTTGTTGTGAAACAGTGTACGAGCGAGTACGCAATGCCCAGATAGCTCAGTTGGTAGAGCAGAGGACTGAAAATCCTCGTGTCACTGGTTCGATTCCGGTTCTGGGCATTTGTAAAAACAGCTCAGAAGAAATCTTGCAACATGATTTGCGGGTGTAGTTCAATGGTAGAACACTAGCCTTCCAAGCTAGATACGTGGGTTCGATTCCCATCACCCGCTTCATCAAAAAATGTTTGTTAAAAAGTTAAAAAACAGTTGACAAACAGAATAATATCTTGTATAATTACAAGAGTCTGATGAAGATAAATGCGATAGTGGCGTAGTTGGTAACGCGCGACCTTGCCAAGGTCGAGACCGCGGGTTCGAGCCCCGTCTATCGCTCTCTTAAAAACAAAGTATAAAAGATATTCTTTGTTTTGGCAAATGGCAATTTAATATGTGTCAGCGTTTGTACATTAATTAAGGTTATGTCGCAGCGGGTAATAACTCGCTATTCGCTCTCTCAATAACGCCCGCATGTTTATGGAAACATAGATTTGCGGGTCTCTTTTTGTGGAATGGGAAATTACTGTAATAGAGTTAGGTGATTGGTGCGACAAGGAATAAGCTTTGCTTATGAACCTACAGTGATATATAATATGTTGAGAAATATTGTTCGTTACTGTACACAGCACATTCTTTGTTCTATAGTAACGATGCAGTACCTTTATAGTTACATTTTTATATACAGTATATGAGAAAGGGCTAATTCATGAACGTCGGTATTTTTGATTCTGGTATAGGTGGGATGACTTTGCTTCACCAAGCGATGATTACGCTGCCAAAGGAAAATTTTATATTTTATGCAGATACAGATCATGTTCCGTATGGAACAAAGACAAAGGAACAGGTAATTGGTTTTGTGGACGAGGTTATGCGGTTTATGATTGCGCATGACTGTAAGGCGGTTGTGATAGCTTGCAATACTGCCACGTCGGTAGCAGCTGAAATTATGCGTAAGAAGTATGAGATACCGATAATAGGTATAGAACCTGCTGTGAAGCCAGCGGTGGAACAGAGTGCAGGGAAAAGAGTTATGGTGGTAGCAACACCACTTACCATTCAGGAAGACAAGTTAAAAAATCTTGTAGAAAAAGTAGATGATGAACATTTGGTAGATTTGTTGGCGCTGCCAAAGCTGGTATCCTTTGCGGAGTATGGGGAATTCAATACTCCTAAGGTGGAAGCATATCTTAGAGAAATGTTGGCTCCATTTTGCATGGAGGAATATGGAGAACTGGTGCTTGGCTGTACGCACTTTAATTATTTTAAGGATAGTTTTCGTAAGCTTTTGCCGTCGCATGTTCGCATGATAGATGGAAGTACCGGGACAGTGAATCAACTGAAAAGAATCTTGGAAAGTAGAGGACAGCTTGAGGAAAATGAAGGAAGTGTTCGTTATTTTTCATCAGGAAGAGAATGGACAAAAGAGCAGGATTTGAAAAGAATAGAAATGCTTCATAAGCGTTTGGAATATATGAGAAGTGTGTAAAAAGTAAGCTGTACATTAGGGTGTACAGCTTACTTTTTTGTGTAATAGGAAATTGCTGTTACGTAGTGGTAGTTAGACAAGAATTTCGTAAGAAATTCTTGCTAAAGTGCGTGCGCTGGCACGCACTATTTTTACCAAGGTCTCCGTCATAATTCCACTTACCATTTTCGAGGGCGTGAAGTTTAGCGTGATTCATGTCAAAGAGTCCCATTTGTTTATCCTTTATGTAAGTAATTTTTGGTAATACTCTCTCAAACAGTGTATACAAAAATGGTATCGTATTATCAAAATACGATACCATACATTGAATTAACTATATTATATCATAGTATAATAATAAATCTACCGTAATTATTCCAGATTCAGTCGCTTGGTCATCATGTGTATATTGATAAAATACATGATAACGGCGATGATAACAGAGGCAATCAAAGTAACCATTACAGTAGGGTGCATGAGGTCAAACATATTGATGCTTTCGCCAGTATACTCTGCTACAAACATTTTACTGTACATTGGAATCATGCCTACGTAAGCAGCTATCTGTAATAGGAAGGTCATAATAAAATAAGCAATAATAGCGCCGAGAATACGGTGCTTGGTATAAAGCTGTCCAAGGCTTACACAACCTAAGAGAGAGATGATTCCGCATACAGAAGAAACTAAGCTGACAGCTCCAAGATAAAGGAAGTAACCTGAGAAGCTGATTCCCATTTCGCTGGCAAATTCACGGTCGAGTTCTGCGAAGACTTCGGAGAATCCTTCAGACAATTCAGCTACCGGTATTTCACCAAGATTAATTAGGTGAGTAACCAAAACAAGGAGTAGTAAAATAACACTTACTCCAATTACAACCAAGGTAAGCATGTGACAAAGTACAGAAGAAATAGTCTTTGCTGCTACAAGCTGCTTGGCAGAAACGGGAAGCGTATGGGTAAGATAAGCTTCATCGGTATAACATGTTTTGTAAAAACGAATAGCTATGATGAGCATGGTTCCTAGAGCACATACAATAATACCAAAATAGTAAATAAAGACACTTAGCATGGTGAATAATACGGAGAAACCAACTGCAACATCATCGTAATCCGGATTAATGGTCAGAATTAGCAAACCGGTTAAGATGGTAATTCCTAATAAAACAATGTAGAGAATGGATAATGGTTTCATAAGACCCTTCCACTCATATTTGATTAATTTTCCTAACATGCGTACACCTCCCTGAAATAAGCATCTACAGACTTGCCGAGCTTTTCACGGATAGCATCAACACTTGTGTGAAGAACAAGTGAGCCGTTCTTCATGAAAATAACTTCGTCAAGAATATTTTCAATGTCTGTAATTAAATGTGTTGAGAGAAGAATGGTAGCATTCTCGTTGTAATTTGTGATAATAGTTTTCAAAATATAATCTCTTGCGGCAGGGTCAACACCGGCAATTGGTTCGTCTAAAATATACAAGTCTGCCTGTCTGCTCATAACGAGAATTAACTGTACTTTTTCTTTGGTTCCTTTTGATAAAGTCTTTAATCGTGCTTCTGGATCAATGCCAAGAGATGCGAACATATTGTAAGCGCGTTCCGGTGAAAAATCAGTATAAAAATCCTGAAAATAGTCAACCATTTCACGGATTCGCATATTGCTCTGTAGGTAAGTTCTCTCTGGTAAATAAGAAACAATCTTTTTGGTTTCCACGCCAGGTGCATAACCATTGATGGTGATAGAACCGCAGGATGGTGCTAAAAGACCGTTAATCATTTTGATAAGAGTTGTTTTTCCACAACCGTTTGGTCCAAGAAGACCGATAATCTTTCCACGTGGAATCGAAAGATTCATGTGGTAAACTGCCATGTAGTTACCTGCGCCTTTGTACTGCTTGCATAAATCATTTGTTTGAAGTAATGGTTGTTCCATTATTCTGCTCCCTCCTCCATGGCTTTCTTTACGAAAGCTAAAATCTCTTCTTTGTCAAACCCAAGCTCCATCATTGTGTGAAAAAAGCTTTGAACTTGGGATAAAGCTACTTGTGTCTGAACCTGCTTGATCATACTTTTATCCTCCGTTACGGTGCGGCCGCTGTTTCTTTGTGTTAGTATCAGTCCGCTTCTTTCTAATTCTGCAAAAGCTTTTTGCATTGTGTTAGGGTTTACGTTTGCTTCGGCAGCTAGCTCCCTTACGCTTGGTAATCGATCGCCCGGCTGATAGATTCCGGAAATAATTCTCATTTGAATCTTTTCAAGAATCTGTGTGTAAATAGGACGGTCGGAATTCAGTTCCCATGTCATTATATCATCCTTTCTTTATAAATAGTAGACAAATGTTGCTTAAAATGTATCACTGTATTAGTGTACTACTTGATTAATACAATAATACATAAAAAGAGAATTGTCAATGATAAAAATACAAATGGAATCAAATAAAACTATTTTGTGAAAAATTATGTCAAAACTTGTGTTGGGATTTAAATATTTGTAAAATTTCATGAATTTGATGCAAAATGAAATAATATGCGTTATAATAGAAAGGGATATAAAAAATATGCAAGATATTAAAAAAAGATGAATATTCATAAATAGTCAAACAATTATCTGCCAGTTTTGCTAAAATGCGGTACTTGACACGTTTTGTAAATCCATTTAAAATCACTCTGTACCGACAAAAGTTACGAGAAATATTGAAAAAAAGATAATTTTGTGAATTTTGTTTTTATTTGAATACTATGCATAAATACAGTGGATAGTTATACAAGAAAAGTGGGAAAATATAATTTCCTGCTTAGAAAGCCTAACTAGCCACATTTTTTATGATAATAGAAAGAATGTAACTAAAAGATAAAGAATGGTTACGAAGGACTATATTAAGAGAAGGAGAAGGATATATTATGTTAAAGTATATTTTAAAAAGAGTTGGTCTTGCAATTCTAACAATCTGGGCTGTTGCAACTCTTACTTTTTTTCTGATGAATTTGGTACCAGGTGGTCCGTTCCTTTCAGAGAAGGCAGTAAGTCCAGCGGCATTGGCTGCATTGGAGGCAA
The DNA here is from genome assembly GCA_036310845.1 of Lachnospiraceae bacterium. Lineage (GTDB taxonomy): Bacteria > Bacillota > Clostridia > Lachnospirales > Lachnospiraceae > COE1. The sequence continues at coordinate 11,482 of JAXJRB010000231.1, forward strand.
AGTATGGATTGGATAAGCCGTTAGGTGAACAGTATGTTACTTATATTACGGATGCACTGCATGGTGACTTTGGAGACAGCTTAAAGCAGAGAGGGCGTTCGGTTATGTCTATTATTCTGACAAAGTTTCCTGTTTCTGCTAAGGTTGGTGGTGTTGCGATTATCGTTTCCTTATGTCTGGGGGTTCCGCTTGGATGTTATGCGGCAATACACAGAGGGAAATTTTTGGACAATTTTATTAGTATTCTTGCGACGTGTGGCATTGCGGTACCGAGTTTTGTTATTTGTACTGTATTAATGTATGTTCTTGGCGTTAATTTAAAGCTTTTGCCTACTTATGGATTATCTTCTTGGAAGCATTATATAATGCCTGTTATTTCGTTATCGTTCTATCCTACAGCATATATTATGAGACTTATGCGTTCTTCTATGTTGGACGTACTTGGACAGGATTATATGAGAACTGCAAAGGCAAAAGGTGTTTCCGAGCAGAAGAGAATTTTTAAGCATGCTTTACGTAATGCGATTCTTCCAGTTATCACATATATGGGACCGATGATTGCCTATACATTAACAGGTAGCTTCGTAGTAGAGAAAATTTTCACAATTCCCGGACTTGGCGGTGAATTTATTGGTTCTATCAATTCCAGAGATTATACCGTTATTATGGGAACTACTATTTTCCTTGCAACAATCATTGTTGTTATGAATGTGGTAGTAGATATTGTTTACAAGCTGGTAGACCCTCGTATTAAGTTGAAATAGTTTAGGAGGCAGACATGAAGGAAAATCCAATTAGTTTTCAGATGAAGTATAGTCCGGAAGATTTTATGCCGGCTTCTGAGGCAGAAAAAGAAAGCCTTGTTGTAATGAGAGAAAGCGTAAGCTTCTGGAAGGATGGTTTTAGAAGACTTCGTAAGAATAAAGTAGCGATGGCAAGTTTGATTGTTATCATTTTTATTATGTTTATTTCGTTTATTGTTCCTATGTTTTATCCATATTCCTATGAGGTACAGATGAAGGGAGCGAATAATCTTGCACCAATGCAGTATTCTGCAGATGAGCTTGCAAGAATTGAAGCAGGAGAAAAGGTATTCCCTCACATCTTAGGAACAGATAAGATGGGACGTGATTATGCTATCCGTGTTATGATGGGAAGTCGTATTTCTCTTACTGTTGGTTTGATTGCAACAGCGATTATTTTGGTAATCGGTTCTATATATGGTTCTGTAGCAGCCTTTTTAGGTGGCTGGGTAGATCTTGTAATGATGAGAATCGTAGATATTATTTATACTGTACCGGATGTTTTGTTGATTGTATTATTATCCTTTGCGTTAAAATCGCCTTTAGCAACTCTTGCAGAATTACCGGGATTTGGATGGATACAGACAGTTGGTACAAACTTAATTAGTATTTTTATCGTATTTGCATTATTGTACTGGGTTGGTATGGCAAGAATGGTACGAAGCCAGATTTTGATGTTAAAAGAGAATGAATATGTTACAGCAGCAAGAGCACTTGGTGCAAAGAGCGGAAGAATTATTAAAAAGCATTTGCTTACAAACTGTATTGGTACTTTAATCGTAACAACTACCTTACAGATTCCTTCTTCTATCTTTACAGAAAGCTTTTTGAGCTTCCTTGGTCTTGGTGTAGCAGTACCTCTTCCATCCTTAGGAAGTCTTGCAAGTGATGCGATTAATGGTTTGAATACTTATCCTTATTTGTTATTCATTCCAGCATTGTTGATTAGTTTGATTATTCTTAGCTTCAACCTGTTAGGTGACGGTTTAAGAGATGCATTTGACCCGAAATTAAAGAACTAGTGGAGGTTAGTATATGTCAGAATATCTTGTTGATATAAATCATGAAAAACTCTCCTTCTTTACACCGGCAGGAGAGGTAAAGGCGCTCAATGATGTGTCTATCCAGGTAAAGCAGGGTGAAGTTTTAGGAATCGTTGGAGAGAGTGGTTCCGGAAAATCTGTTACTGCATACAGTTTGATGGGATTAACAGCTCATCCTGGAAAGTTAGTAGGTGGAACATTAGGGTTTAATGGACATGAGATTCATAATATGTCAGAAAAGGAATTCAGAAAGATTCGTGGAAATGAGATTTCTATTATCTTCCAGGATCCTATGACAAGCTTGAATCCAGTTTATTCCATTGGGAATCAGATTGAAGAAGTAATTCTTCTTCATACAGGAAAGAATAAAAAGGAAGCTCACGAAAGAGCAGTAGAGCTTTTAACATTAGTAGGTATCAATGAGCCTGAGAAACGTTTGAAGCAGTATCCGCATGAGTTGTCTGGTGGTATGAGACAGCGTGTTATGATTGCGATTGCACTTGCTTGTGAACCAAAACTTCTAATTGCGGACGAGCCTACAACAGCATTGGATGTTACCATTCAGGCACAAATTCTTGAGCTTATGATGGAGCTCAAGGATAAACTAGGTATGGCGATTATTATGATTACACATGATCTTGGTGTTGTAGCTAGTATGTGTGAGAAGATTGCAGTTATGTACGGTGGAAGAATTGTAGAATATGGAACAACAGATGATATATTCTACAATCCAAAGCATGAATATACCAAGGGCTTATTAAAGAGTATTCCAAGATTGGATGCAGAAGTGCATGAGAGACTTGTTCCGATTGAAGGAACACCGATTGACCTCTTGAATCCACCAAAGGGATGTCCGTTTGCTCCAAGATGTAGTAGCTGTATGAAGATTTGTTTGAAGGAGATGCCACCGGTAACGACCTTTAGCGATGTCCACTATACACAGTGCTGGATGAATCAGAAGGCACAGATGGAAGGAGGAGAAAACCTTGGATAAGAAATTAATACAGGTTGAACATTTAAAACAGTACTTTCCGGCTGGCGGATATGGTAAGAACAAGAGATATGTAAAGGCTGTTGATGATGTATCTTTTTTCGTGAAAAAGGGTGAAACTTTAGGACTTGTAGGAGAGTCTGGTTGTGGTAAGACAACAACAGGACGTACTTTATTACGTTTATATGAACCTACAGCAGGAAAGATTATTTATGATGATCAGGTTATCTTTGATAGCGAGAAGAAGATAAAAGTTGATATGCTTCCATATCGTAAGAAGATGCAGATAGTATTCCAGGATCCATATGCAAGTCTTGATCCTCGTATGACAATTGGTGATATTGTCGGAGAAGCAATTGATATTCATAAGTTAGCGGCAAATAAGAAAGAAAGATACGACATTATCATAGAGATGCTTCGTCGTGTAGGACTTAATTCAGAGCATGCAAATCGTTATCCACATGAGTTCTCTGGTGGACAAAGACAGCGTGTTGGTATAGCCAGAGCATTAGCAGTAAATCCGGAATTCATCGTTTGTGATGAGCCTATTTCAGCTCTTGACGTATCCATTCAAGCACAGGTTATCAATATGTTTGAGGATTTGCAGGCAGAGCTTGGTCTTACTTATTTGTTTATTGCACATGATCTTTCTGCGGTTAAGCATATTTCAAATAGAATCGGCGTTATGTACCTTGGTAAGATGGTTGAGCTTGCAGATAGCCATGAACTTATTACACACAGTCTCCATCCATATACTAGAAGTCTTATTTCCGCGATTCCGATTGCAGATCCTAAGATTGCAAGAGAGAATAAGCGTATCGTATTAGAGGGTGATGTACCAAGTCCATTAAATCCACCAACTGGATGTCGTTTCCGTACTAGATGTCCTTATGCGACAGCAGAGTGTGCTGAAAAAGAGCCAGAGTGGAGAGAAGTAAGTGTAGGTCATTATGTAGCATGTCACCATTATCTTCAGTAATTATGTTAGACAACTGCGTGATAAATGTTCCCATGCAGTGTTTATATGTACCTAGCGCATAGTTAAACTTTTTTAACAGGATGCGAAGGGAAAAATGATACCTATTTAGAGGAGGAAAAGAAATGAAGAAGAAGTTATTAGCACTTCTGCTTACAGCCTGTATGGTAGTAAGCATGGTTGCTTGTGGTTCTGAGGCAGAAGCACCAGCTACAAGTGAGGGTAAGGAATTAGCTGTACAGATTGGTCCTGACCCTGAAACCGTAGATCCTGCATTAAGCAGTGCGATTGACGGTGGTAACATGATTTTACACGCTTATGAGTGTCTTCTGACAGTAGGTCAGGATGGAAGTCTTCAACCAGGTCAGGCTGAAACATGGGAGACTTCAGAAGATGGTCTTACATGGACATTCCATTTAAGGGATGGCTTGAAGTGGTCTGATGGTTCGGCTCTTACAGCAAACGATTTTGTTTACAGTTGGAAGAGGGTATGTGATCCAGTAGTAGCTGCTCCATACGCAGAAACGGTACTTGGAATGGTTAAGGGTTACGAAGAAGCGATTGCTGGTAATGCAGATGCGTTAGCAGTAACAGCAATAGATGATAAGACATTAGTAGTTGAATTAAATGCTCCATGTTCTTTCTTTGGAAGTCTTGCAGCATTTGCAACATTAAGTCCTGTTCAGCAGGCAACAATTGAGAAGAATGGTGATGCTTGGGCAACAGCTGCAGAGACATACGTTTCTAACGGACCATTCTACATGACAGAGTGGGTACCAGGTTCTCACATTACATTTAGTAAAAATTCAAATTACTGGAATGCTGATGCGATTAAGCTTGATAGGCTTAAATTTGTCTTAATGGAAGATCCTAATGCGGCTTACAGTGCATACCAGACAGGAGAAGTTCTTTTGATTAAGGATGTTCCAACAGAGGAGATTCCTAGCCTTGAAGGAAATAGTGAGTTTAATGTAGATCCAATTATTGGTACTTACTATCTTAGTGTTAATACTGCAAAGGCTCCTTTTGATAATGTAAATGTTCGTAAAGCTTTAAGTCTTGCAATTGATCGAGAGTATGTTGCAAATACATTAATGCAAGGTACTTATTCTGCTGCAAGCAACTTCATGGGACCAGGTTGGATTGATACGGATGGTACAGAGTTTATGTCTAACGCAAATGGCGGAAAAGCTTATATTGATACAACAAACCATGAAGCTAATGTAGAGGAAGCTAAGCAGCTTCTTGCAGACGCAGGATATCCAAATGGAGAAGGTTTCCCGTCTATTTCTTATACAACAAATGATAGTGCTTATCATAAAGTAGTTGCTGAGTATTTACAGCAGGCTTATGCGGAACTTGGAATTAACCTTCAGGTTAACATAGTAGAATGGTCAAGCTTTACTCCTATGCGCCGTAATGGTGAGTATGATATGGCTCGTAACGGATGGGTTGGAGACTATACAGATGCATCTAATATGTTAGACTTATTATATAGCACAAATGGTAACAATGATGGTAAGTTCAATAATGCTGATTATGATGCAGCTATGGAATTATCGAGAACTACAACTGATGTGGAAGAACGTTCTAAGGCGCTTCATACAGCAGAAGACATTTTAATGGAAGAAGCAGCTTGTATTCCTCTTGCTTACTACAATGACTTTTGGTTACAGAGTCCAAAGGTTACAGGCTCATGGCATTCAGCTGCAGGATACTGGTATTTCATGTATGCTGATGTTACAGAATAATATTAGTATATAAGACAAAAATTAAGGGATGTAGCGTTTGGGACGTTATATCCCTTTTATGTTGTGCGTGGAAAATTATTTATATAGAATAATTAGATGATTTTGAGTGATATAATGTGTCCAATATTGTGTTTGACAAACTCTATACATCATGAAAGAGAAAAGGAGATTTGAGATGGCTGAAAATAATACAACAAAAATACCTCAAAGAAATGAAGTTCCGACAGAGTATACATGGGCATTGGAAGATCTTTATGCAACCGTAGATGACTGGAAAAAGGATATGGAAAAGCTCAAAGGTATGCTTTCTAAGATTGAAGCATATAAAGGAAAGCTTGCAGAGAGTGCTAGTGAATTACTTGGATTTTTAAAGCTTATGGATGAAATAGCTGTGATTACAGATTCCTTTGCAAATTATGCATTCCGCAAGGCAGACGAAGATACGAAGAATGCTACATGGCAGGGATACAAAGACCAGACCTATGGTTTATATGTTGCGATATCAGGAGCTTCCTCTTTTGCAGAGCCTGAGATTTTGGAAATACCGGAAGAGAAGCTTCAGGCTTTTTATGAGGAACAGAGTGAACTTGCTGTATACAAACGCTATATTAATAGCATAAGAAGAAAGAAAGAGCACATTTTAAGTCCGGCTGAGGAAAGAATCATGGCAGCGGCAGGAGATATGCGCCAGGCTCCAGAAGATATCAATGGACTACTGAATAATGCGGATATGTCGTATGAGAGCATTACCGATGCAGAAGGAAATGAGCTTCCGATTACAGATGCTAGCTTTGTTCCGCTTCTTCATAATTCTGACAGAAATGTCAGAAAAGCTGCTTTTGAATCCTATTATAAGAGTCATGCTGCCTTAAAGAATACATCAGCAGCAATTTTATCTGCGCAGATGAAACAGTTAAAATTTAATGCAGATATGCGTCATTATGATTCTGCACTTGCAGCTTCTCTGGATGCAACAGAGGTAGATACCAAGGTTTATTACAATCTGATTGAAAGTGTTCATGAGCATATGGATTCTATGTACAAATATGTTCGTCTTCGTAAAAAATTACTAGGCGTGGATGAGCTTCACATGTATGACCTATATACACCGATGGTATCAGAAGCAGATACAAAAATTACCTTTGAAGAAGCAAAAGAAAACGTGAAAAATGCATTAAAGGTGTTAGGTGATGATTATGTTGCTCTGTTAGAGGAAGGATTCACAAATCGTTGGATTGATGTTTATGAAAATGTAGGAAAGAGAAGTGGAGCATATTCTTGTGGTGTAAGAAAGCATCCATATGTATTGTTGAATCATAAAGAGACATTGGATAGTGAATTTACATTGGCACATGAAATGGGACATGCGCTTCATTCTTATTTATCCAATAAGACACAGCCAATTGTTGATTCTGATTATGTTATCTTTGTGGCAGAGGTTGCATCAACCTGTAATGAAGCTTTGCTGATGCAGTATTTGTTAGAAAAAACAACTGATAAGAAGCAACGAGCATATCTGATTAATTACTTTTTAGAGCAGTTCCGTACTACGTTATATCGTCAAACTATGTTTGCGGAATTTGAACTGAGAATGAGTGAGCTTGCTCAGAATGGAGAAAGTATTAACTCAGAAAGTGCATGTAAAGTTTATCATGATTTGATTGATTTGTACTTTGGAAATGATATTGTACATGATGAACAGATTGATTTAGAATGGTCAAGAATTCCACATTTTTATTACAATTTCTATGTGTATCAGTATGCGACAGGATTTTCAGCAGCGATTGCGTTGTCACAGAAAATGTTAAAAGAAGGAGAACCGGCAGTGAAAGCGTATAAGGAGAAATTCTTAAGTGCTGGTTGTTCCAAGGATCCAGTATCCATTTTGAGAGATGCAGGTGTAGATATGTCTACAAAACAGCCTGTTGAAGAAGCGTTGAAGCTTTTTGATAGCTTGATTGATGAGATGGAAGAATTGATGAAATAGGATATTTAGAAAGGACTGTTTAGGCAGTCCTTTTTGAATGGGTTAAATGTTCATTTACAGTACTACATGCACGTAGTATAATATTATGTAAACAATATAAATTATATATATAATGGCAGAAAATAGTTGAAAAACGGTAAGTATTATATGTGAAGGTATAAGAAAGGTAAGGAATAATTAGATGGATAAAATTAAGTATGAAATGAGCGAATCGGAAGAAATGATTATGAAGTATCTTTGGGCGAGTCAGGAAGGAAGATGCTTTAACGAAATTATGGAGCATCTAAACAATACCTATCAAAAGGATTGGAAGAAGCAGACGATTAATACCTTCATCAAAAGATTAGCAGATAAAGGTCTAGTGTCTTATGAAATGATGGGGGGAGCTAAGCGTTATATTCCGACGGTAAATAAGGAGGAATATAAAAAGGGAGAGGCGAAGAGTTTTTTAGATGAGTTTTATCAAGGGTCTGTGTATACCTTTTTGTCAGCGCTTTCCGGTGGAAAAAGCATAGATGAGAAAACAGCAGAAAAGCTTAGAAATATGCTGGAGGAGGAATAGGGATGCCATTACTATTTTCGATGTCTCTGTTTGGGACGATAGCAGCAGTCATCTATCTTTTTATAGAGCCATTGGCAAAGCGGTATTTTTCTGTAACGTGGAGGAGAAGATATCTCATTTGTAATATTTTATGCTTTGTATTTCCGTTTCAGTATTTCTTTGGAGTGGGTTATAGGAATATCTTATCCGCTGTATATGTAAAAGTGGTACCGCAAAAGCCTATCGAGAAGCTGCCATATGAGGACATAACAGGAGATATTATTCAGATTTCGCCACAGGGAATTTATATGGAGGATGCCTATATTTATGTGTTACTGGTTGGTTCTGTGATAATTGGTTTGGTGTTACTGTATCATCAGCTTCGGAAATATCAGATGATAAAGAAATATCTGAGTAAGAATCAAACGGCTGTTGAAAAAGCAGGAAAGGTCAGTATATTGCGATGCGGGGATATAGACACACCTTTTACGATAGGAATCAGAAAGCCGATGATTGTCATACCGGATATAGAATGGCAGGCTAAGGACTTGGCATATGTAGTAGCGCATGAGATGACACATATCAGGCAAAGAGACAATTTTATTAAGCTGTTGGCTCTTGTTATGATTTGTATCCATTTCTATAATCCGTTTGCATACTATATTCTGTATAAATGGGGGGGAGTGGCTGAGTTATGCTGTGATGCAAAGGTACTTGCCGGGAAAAAGAAGGAAGAGGTAAATGAGTATGGATTGTTAGTAATTCGTATGGCAGAGGATAAAAGAGAACATAGATTATTACCTGTTATGGGTTTTAACATACAAAAGAAAGAAATGGAAGAGAGGATAAAAACAATGAAAAAAGGAAAAAAGAAAGTAAAACCACTTGTAAGAGTGATGGGTGCAGGAATCATGGGGGTAGCAATGTTTGTGTCTTCCTTATCGGTATTTGCTTATGATACAAAAAGTGTAGCTTTTTTCGAAGAAGCAGGGGGAGAAATTTATTTTTGGGAGGATGACAGCTATCTGGATATATGGTTTCCACCAGTAGCAGAAGAAGGCGAATGGTTGTTTGTCGCAGAGGATGGAATCGTTATGCCAGTAGGAAATGGCAATACAGAAGCCAGTACCTATGCAACCTGCCGACATAGTTATGTGTCAGGTACATCGACAAGACATACAAAAAATGCAAATGGCGGATGTACAACAAAAGTTTACGAGGCGAAAAAATGTAGCAAGTGTGGGGTAACTGTGACAGGTAGTTGTATCTATACATCGACAACAGATAAGTGTCCGCATTAGGATAAAATAGAGTAAAGGGCTTTTAAGCCTTTTACTTTTAAAATAATGTACTACAAAAGTGTAATGCTAAGAGGAGAAAAATATGCAAGGGGCAAGAGAAATGTTATCATCACTTCCAAAATTGAGAAGTAAGATGAAGATATTAGAAAAAGAGAAAGAACTAATAAAGGAACAAAAGAAGGTAAGAGAGGAGTTTATGACAGATTATATTCAGGTGGCGATGGATTTGGAAATAGCTGAGGCAAGTATGGGGATTTTAAGCAAGCAAGAACAGGACATTGTTGAAAAGCATATTATCTGGAAATACACATGGAATGAGATTATAGAAGAATATGAGAAAGAAAGAGGATTCGAGAATGCATTGTCGGAAAGAAGTTTAAAAAGGATTCAGGAGAATGCTTTGAAAAAGGTAGATGAATTTTTGAGAGATGTGAAGAGATAAGATTGGCATGAAAATGGCACGAGCATGTCATTCTTTTGAGAAGGAGAAAGGAGTAAAATTATAAATATAAAAAGAAAAGGAGATTAATGCATGAAAGTAAAAAGAGTTCTTAGTTTAGTATTAATATTGTCGATGATGTTTTCAATGCCTGTTTTAGCTGCAGAAGATGTAAGGGCGGAGGTTGAATATAAGCAGGCAGATGAAATTTTGATGACGGATTTGACGAATGAAAAAGAAGTAGTATCTGAAAATAGTTTTAAATCTTCAGAAAATATCAAAGATCGATTTAAAAATACAGTTGAAAGAAATGTATTTTCAAGATCAATAGGAGATGCGTATGAGTCTAACAATTCGGAAAAGACAGCTACTGTGGGGATGAGCGGAAAAAAAGTAAGTGCTACGATTCATGCTAACGGAGATGTGGATTGGTATAAACTTGAAGTAGTTGATACATCTATTCCATATGCGTTTGTGTTAATGAATATTCCAACAGGATGTGATTATGATATGGCTTTGTTTAGTGAAGATTTAAAAAGTGCGTACTATCAATTTCAAGAAGGAAACACATTGGAAGAGTTTTATATTTATTTAAACGAACCAGGAACATACTATGTGGCAGTACAACCTTATTCAGGCTATAGTTCGTATCCTTATACTTTGTATTTTGGATCGGCATATAAGTATGGAGATACAGGATGGAGAGATTCGAATCTTGAATTTGATTTCGGTTATATTCCACAAGGAAATAAATATTATACGACAGTAGCACCACAATATTATAATTTGACAAATGATATTTCGATTCCAGATGGAGCGGTTATGACAGATTTATATATGAATAATCATGGAAATGGTGGAGACTGGGGAGGCTTTTATAAATATATAAAGGAACCGTCTGGTTACGGAATGGAATTACTGGGCAATATTGAGTGCTTTAATGTACCAGATATGGCATATTATGTAAAACAAAATTGGGCTATATGGGGAAAGGTGCTATATAGTTATAATTTTACATGGGAACCTAGTATTTATATTGGGTATAAGTATGTTGTAACACCGCAGACAATGAGGTTTGTTAAGTAATATATTTTCTGTGCCAAGAATGTAGAAAAGGTAAAGGAAATATAAGGGGGTACTATTTACATAAATCATATTGAAGAGGTGAAAAATGGGGATTTCAATTGTAAATAATTATAATAATATACCAATTGTTTATACAGGAAGTGTTAAAGAAGATACTAATTGTAATGGAACAGAGAGTTTATATTTTAATATAAATGAAATGGGAATTAAGCCAAAGTCTACACCGTCTTTTGTAAGTAGAGTTTTATCGAGAGATGAACTGAAAGCGGATTGGAGGGGGAAGGTAGAAAAAAATCAATATAAAAAGAAATCTTTGTATGATATGTTTATGGCATCGTGCAAGGAAGGAACGGGAGCAAAATTTAAATTTGTAGGAGAGGAGAAGGTTTATAATTTTTATGAGTATATAAGTGAGATTGAAAAACGGACTCGGGCTAACATGGCATATGCAGATTTAACAGAAGAGAAGAAAGAACAGCTAAAGCCTGAAGAAATATCAGAAGAAATGATTGATAAACTATTGTTTGATGCAGGTGAAAAAAGTATTGCATAAATGTAGAAGTATATAATGGTATAGTTCATACAAATGTTATAAAGAAAGGCTTTGTACAAAATATAAAAGGTATAAGTATCCACTTAAAGGTATTTAGAGTTAAAAGAGAAATGTGCATAGTCAAATTATAGAATGCAAAATATAGTGTATGATGAGATGTGGGGATGACAGGTGATATTTCAGCTAGAGCTCTACATTATGTTAGTAAGATTAAAAATGATTTACTGGAAGATTATATGGCGATACAGGATAAAAAAAGAAAATGAATCATAAGTATTATCAAAGGTTGCAAAGATTCCGATAGTAATATTGGAACACAAAATAACACTTAGCTAAGGACAGCGTTATATTTTCATGGAAGATTACCATGCTAAATATAACGCTGTTTTTGTTTTATGTTGTGCAAGTTTCCCACTTGGTCCTTTCAGGAGAGTGGGGCAGTTCTGACTGACAGAGGAACTGCGGAAAGGAGAATTATGCAGATAGGTAGTTGTATGAATGCGGGATATTATATGCCGTATCAGAGTAGTGTAGGCGTCAAAAAGGATGCTACAATGGTGGAAGAGACACAAAGCGAGTTTGAACAAAGTGTATGGACGGGGGCAGTGTCTATAACAGAAATGAGGGCTGAGGGAGAGATATTAGGGATTACCATGGTGCCGGAGGAAGGAGAGTCTGTTATATATGGTATGAAGGCAATACTAAGTAACAGGTCTACACATGATAATCCGATTGTTCAGGTGGTTTCGAATCTTGGCGGAGAACAGGTTATCTATGATGTAGAAGTGAATAAGGTGAATCCGAAAAATGCGACACAGTTAGAGATGTTTGCCTTGTTAAGCTATACCGACAAAATGGGTATTACAGATAGAGGAACCTTTGGTTCGCATCAACGATTAGAAGTATATAGCAAAAATGCAAGTGAGCTTGGATATTGTAATAGTCTGTCTGGAAAAGATGCATTTTTGAATGAGAGATTTGATTGGGCTTCTATTATGGAGAAAATGATACAAGTGTATCAGGAAGCGGGAATTACGAATCAGTCAGAAAATTGTGAAGAATTGTTTGATTTTCTTGATGAATATACATCACAAAATGAACAGAAAATAGATGTGAAAGCTGATTTTGAACGACTTGTATCAAATTATGCCAATAAGGTAAAACAGGTATTAGAGGAGGGAGAGCCTTCTTACCAGATTGGTTCGCAGTCCTTTAGTGAGAAAGAATGGGATGAGTTTCTTGATAAATTTGATGCAGTGGAAGAGGTTATTAAGGATCAAATGAAGGAAGAACAGGAAAGACGAGAAGAAATGGAAGAAGCAGAAATGCTGTTAACCACACAGTCTACTTCCTGTTTGTATGAGACAGCCAATCCGGATGATAATGATATTCGCTACATTACATGGTATACCGAGGAAGGTATCTATTGTAGGAAAGCAGGACAGACACAAGGATATGAATGGACGATTCCTTTTGAAAGTGCAGAGCAATATAACAAAGTAATCGAATTTATTGAGCAGTTCCCGTCTGACTGGAATATGCGCTTTGCGGCACATGAAAACTTCTGGAATGATTTTCTGAATAATGAGATTGATATGGATGACTTTATGGAGTTTATGAATGGAACGAATAAAGGTGTTCCAGATTTCAGTATGAAGATAGGCGATTCTACCTATATTGATAAAGATAAAATACAGTGGGCAAAATATACCAATCCATTAGGAGCAAGGTTATATACAGCGGAAGAAATGCAACAGATGCAGAGGGAGATGATTGCCGCTAATAAAAGAAAAATGTAACGATGAAGGTCTAGAATAGTTATCTATAAATAAAATGACATGCTGTGAGAGGAGTTTGTGATAAATTACGGATACTGCTCAAACAGCATGGTATTTTTATGTTTACCTTGCATTTAGGAAGCGTTTTGTCAATACAGAGAATGATAATTCACTATAAAAAATGTTCGTTTTAATGATTAACTGGCTTAGAAATTGCCAGCAACCACTTCCTGACGTATTAAATTCTTTATTCTGTCCTCTACTGTTACCTTTTTCGCATTGTTGAAGAACACCCCGACAAGGTAAGTAGTATTGC
>JAXJRB010000232.1:0-7086 GCA_036310845.1 Lachnospiraceae bacterium
GTAGTTATTTGGGGAAAGGGAAAAGTACCAATATGCTGAAAAGAAAGAGCAGATTAAACGTGCCAATCGGTTCCTGACATTGGGTTTTCTGCTTTTCTATCTGGCGATGACTATTGTTGTATGGATTGCTGCAATAAGAGGGATCAGAACACATTGCATCGATATTAGGAGAATTATCAGAGAATGCGGAGGCAGCAGCAGGCGCTGTTTCGAAATCAGTGGAGGCAGCAGAAGCACAGGATGGCTTAATTTCTCAGGCGTCAGAAAGCTTTACAGAGGTAAATAGTAACGTAGGACAGTTAATCTCTGATATTGGTGAAATTGACCATATGCTAAGTGATCTGTCAGAAGCAAATAATCAGATTGTAGATAATATTATGCATTTATCTGCGACTACGCAGGAAGTAACAGCATCTTCTGCACAAGCAGCTGAGCTGAGTGTTAGGAATCTGCACAATGCAGAACAAACCAAAAATCTGCTGGATGGTGTTATCGCGACATCGCATCAGCTGGATCAATATACAGCGAAGTAATAGGAACCCTTCAGGTGGTGTAAATCACTTGGAGGGTTTTGTAAAGAGTTTCTGATAAAAGAATTGATTGTGCAAAAGGAAAAACATATAATGTAGATATAAAATAGGTAGTAGACAGAAAGGAAATGTCATGGGCTTATATTTAGATCCGAATCCGGCAGGCTTTGTAGAAGCAGTACAGTCAGAAATATATGTGGACAAGAGTGAGTTGATTAAGTATACCAACAAGGTATTTGCCACAGCTCAGAAAAATATATGTATCAGCAGACCAAGAAGATTTGGTAAATCAATGGCTGCTAATATGCTTTGCGCATATTATGGGAAAAACAATAGCATGCGCTCAATTTTTGAAGAGTTAAAAATATACCAGGATGAATCCTTTGAAAAGCACTTTAATCGATATCATGTCATTGCATTAAATATGCAGATATTTTTGAGTGAAACGCATAATGTGCAGAGAATGATGGAAAAAATACAAAAGTCATTAGTAGAAGAACTGCAACAGACTTATCCGGATATTATGGCAGATTCTTTAACAGAAATGTTAGCTAGGATATTTGATAAAACAGGCGAAAAATTTGTTTTTATTATTGATGAATGGGATTGTATATTCCGAGAGAAAAGAGAGAACGAAGAGGGACATATCACATATTTGGACTTTTTAAGAAATCTGTTAAAGGATAGAGGCTATGTGGGATTAGCATATATGACAGGAATTTTGCCGATTAAGAAATATGGCAGTCATTCGGCATTAAACATGTTTACAGAGTTTTCTATGACAAATCCAAGAGGTCTTGCACCTTTTGTAGGATTTACGGATGAAGAAGTGCAGGGATTGTGTGAGAAGTATGGCATGGATTATGTGGAAGCATCCAGATGGTATGATGGATATACCTTCCGAAAGGAGCCGCATATTTATAGCCCGAAGTCAGTAGTTGATGCGATGTTGAATGAAGAGTTTGACAGCTATTGGACACAGACAGAAACATATGATGCGCTTAAAATGTACATTGAGATGAATTATGATGGCTTGAGAGATGCTGTGATAGAAATGCTTTCCGGAGGTAGAGTGAAGGTAAATACAGCGACTTTTCAAAACGATATGACTAGCTTTCAGACAAGGGATGATGTATTGACTTTGTTGATACATCTTGGATATTTAGCATATGATTCTAATAAAGAGGAAGTCTTTATTCCGAATTATGAAGTGTCGAAGGAATATAGAAATGCGTTGCAGGGAGCTGGATGGACTAAGGTAATTCAGGCAATCCAGCAATCTGAACAGCTTTTGCAGGATACATGGAATAAAAAGGAAGAATCAGTAGCAAAGGCTTTGGAAGAAATACATCTGGAAACCTCGGTGTTGTCTTATAATAATGAGAACTCTTTAGCATGTATGATTGCGCTTGCCTATTATAGTGCTAAGAATTACTATACAGAAGTTAGAGAAATGCCGACAGGAGAAGGTTTTGCAGATATTATTTTTATTCCTAGAAAAAATCATCTTGATAAGCCTGCAATGATAGTGGAACTGAAATGGGATAAAAGCGTAGAAGGTGCGATTGCTCAGATTAAAGAAAAGAAGTATATGAAAGCGCTGGAAGAATATAAAGGAAATGTACTTCTGGTAGCGATCAATTATGATAAGAAAAATAAAAAGCATGAATGTAAGATAGAAGATGAGCTATGCTTGTAAAGGAAAAGTCATTTTGAAGTGGTTGTAAAAAAATTACTTTAAAATGATTTTTTATGTAACGAGTAAATAGGTAAGTTGGACTTATTTTAGAGAATGCAATGAGCAAAGCTTACCACTCACCAAGTTAAGTGACCGTTCAAGGAGTTATGGTTGCAAAATGTGGAAAGAAGTGCTTATAAAATGTAATAAACAAAACGAAAGAGGGAGCGAGAATGAAACAAGTATTACTTGTGTTATAGCGGCATGGGATTTGAGAAAAATAAATAAATTAGAAGAAACTTGTAACGAATCAGATTCTAAACAGGACTTATCATCAAACGAAAGGTAACAAACGGGAAGGAGCAGCACGTTGGAGATAAAGGAAGCGTATGAACAATATTTTAATACCGTGTACGGTTATCTATGTACGCTCACAGGTGGAAATCACAATTTGGCAGAGGAGCTGACACAGGAAACCTTCTATCGGGCAACGAAGAAGATTTCAGAATTTCGTGGAGAAGCGAAAATGTCGACATGGTTATGTCAGATTGCAAAATATGTATATTATCAAAGCTTAGATAAGAAAAGGCGTAGAAAAGAAGTTTCCTTTGATGAGGCAGTAGAGCTTGCCATGCAGGAGGAAACAGAGAAAGCTATAGAAGATACCGAAGCGAAAATGAACATATTTAGAGGAATATATAAATTACCGTCACCGATGAGAGATGTTGTAATGCTGAGGCTGACGGGAGAATTAAGCTTTAAGGAAATCGGTGACATTATGGCGCAGTCTGAGAACTGGGCAAGAGTAACCTTCTACCGTGCCAAGCAGATGTTGGGAAAGGAGCTGAAACGAGATGAATAAACAATACGATTGCAATATTATTCTGGACTTGCTTCCTCTCTCAATTGAAAATATGGTGACGGAGGAAACCCAAGAAGTAATAGACCAGCATCTTTTAACTTGTGAAAGCTGTAGACAAATTTATGAGGATATGACAAGAGAGCTTGATATTACATCCACAAAGAAGAAGCGTAAAAAGAAAAAGCGACACAAATATAAGAGAAAGAGCCTGATTAAAAAATGTATTCTTGGATATTTGTTGTTATTGGTACTTATGGTGGCATTTTGTATCATAGATGTGTGTTTCTTTTTGTAGAAAGGCATGGTAGTGTGCAAAATTCATATATGGAAGATTTTACACACGGCAAATTTGCGCTTTGCACAAATTTGCAGGTTATAGAAAGGGCATGGTTATGAATATGAAAGAAAACATGGATTGTAATATTGTGGCAGATCTTATGGAACTGTCCTTGGATGGTCTGACAAGTGAAGAATCTGAGCAATTGATACAGGAACACATACAGTCTTGTAGAAGATGCAATAGATATAGAGAAGTTTTGACTAAGCGACGACAGGAAAGAGAGAGAAATGAACAGGAAAATGATAAAAAGATTTTCCGGGCATTAAAAAGATGGCGTTATGAGCTAATCGGACTCTTTATAGGAATTATTGCTGTTGTGGCTTTTATAGTAATGGTTTTGTTTGAACCATTTTCAGAAAATAAGGATGGCGAAGAAGTGTATCCTGTAAAAGAGCATTACGAACAGACTACTGATTATGGAAAACAAGATTACAAAGGTATCGCAGAACTGGCGTTATTCCCGGATAGTGAAGATATAGCAGGGAAGATAGCAGAATTCTACTATCATTGTAAAGGAAATAAGCTGTATCAGGAATATCAGATTTATCTGGAATGCACCTATGAAAAGGAAGCTTATGAAGCAGAAAAACAGCGACTTTTACATATTGCGGATAAGAACACAGAGCGAAAAGTAGGATATTCTGAGGAAGAAACAAGTCTTCCATGCATATATGCCATGCTGTACGATGAGGGATATGAATATGCCCTTTTATCAGAAGAGGAATACAAGATTATATACATCTATTTGCAGGGAATAGATCGAAGAGAGCTTGTATTTGAGGAAAAGTATCTTCCAAAGGACTATGGACAAATGGGACATTTCATGGAAACAGAGAGAGAGCCATTTCGTATTTATATGACAGATGAGGAGAGAATGCGTTATGAACCGTAAAGTGAAGAAAATAGGAAAAGGGATATTGGTAGGGATATTATTGACAATAGCTACCTTATTTACACTCGTGTTTGTATTTTTATATTTTGTCTTTTTTGGAGGACCTGCAAAAGTGACACGTGATATTAAGGATTATGAGGAAGTGTTATCAAATCCTTATGCACAGACGGGATATATCATTTTCCCGGAAAAGATCCCAAAGGGAGTAATAGAAACAGAGTTCTATAATTCTTTTCGGGATACTTGGAATTCGCCGACTTTACAGACTTATCTTACCTGTGTATATGATACGGAAACCTATCAAAAGGAAATAGACCGATTAGAGCATACGTCAAAGACCTATGGTGATAAGAAGAAAGAACTGCTTCGTGATGAGAAAAAGAAGTTTCAATATCCGGCGTATATTGCGGTAGAAAATGCGGCACATAAATATGAATATGCCTTGTTAACTGGGGAGAATCAGATTACATATATAAGCACCAGCTTTATTGATAAAGAGAATGTGAAGTTTAGTGAGGATTATCTTCCGTATGACTTTATGACAGAAGAAGGAAGAGCTTTTGGAAGTGGTTATTCCATTTATTATGGTAAGGTTCTGGCAACTATGATAGATACGGATTATACAAGAGATTCCAATCCGGAGGTAAGAGATGCCCATATGGAGATCATCGGAGATAATAACTTTTTTGTGCGTGTTTTCGTAGATGAGCAAGGCAGAGAAATCATAGATGGTTGTACACAGTATTATTATAATCCAAAAACAGAGGAAGATAAGGAATTCACATATGATGACCTAAACGGTATGGAATATAAGGCTATGGAAGCGGACAGAGAGAAGAATATGGTGATTGTCACCTATATGGACGACGGAGAGGAGAAAAAGAGGGAGTATTTGATGGAATAGGATTTACAATCAATTTTTGAAATGCTCTTTTGGCATTATTACATGTATATGCATAAAAAATTGTTAAAGGGGAAGTATAGGACTGAAAAGTGTAATTGATTGCATTTTTCAGTCTTATTTTGTTGCGGTGAGTTGAAGATTTCAAAGGTATATGCTATTCTAAGACTGAAAAGTGAATTTAGTTGCAAAAATCTTTCCTAAAAGGAGTGCGTAAATATGGAAATTAAACGTGAATACTATTTAGACAAGTTAATAAAAAGACAAAATAATGGATTAATAAAGGTTATAACAGGTATTAGAAGATGTGGAAAATCGTATTTGTTAAATACTCTTTTTTATAATTATTTGCTAGAGAGCGGTGTAGATAAGGAACATATCATTCGTTTTGCATTTGATTCCGCAGATGATCTTCACCTTATTGGCGAAAGTCTTATTAGTGTAGAGAAAGAAAAAAGAGGTGTAAATCCAGAGTTATTTATGGAGTATATTCGCTCTCAAACATCTAGTGAAGGGAAATATTATTTACTTCTAGATGAGGTGCAATTACTCGATTGCTTTGAATCTGTTCTGAATGGATACTTGCGTAAGGATAATATGGATGTGTATGTCACAGGAAGTAATGCAAAGTTTTTGTCAAAGGATATTATCACTGAATTTGCAGGGCGTGGTGACGAAATTCATATGTATCCATTAAGCTTTGCGGAATTTATGTCTGTGTATAAAGGCGATAAGTATGAAGGTCTGTCCGAATACATGCTCTATGGTGGGATTCCGCTTGTAGTTCTGAGAGAGGGCGCAAACGAAAAAGCAGCCGCATTACAAAATCTGTTTGATGAAATCTATATCACAGACATATTCAAGAGAAATAGAGTTAAGAACCAAGGTGAGCTGGAAGATTTGTTGAATATCTTATCTTCTGCAATCGGCTCTCTTACGAATCCGGAAAAATTGAAAAATACATTCAAGACAGTTAAAAAGTCAAGTATTACAGCGAAAACAATCAAGAAATATTTAGATTATTTTGAAGATTCATTTTTGATAGAGTCTGCTCAAAGATATGACATCAAGGGTAAGGCTTATATTGAAACTCCAAAAAAATATTATTTTTCAGATTTGGGACTTCGTAATGCGCGAATAAATTTTCGACAGTTTGAGCAGACACATTCTATGGAGAATGTTATTTATAATGAGCTTCGCATGCGTGGATATAGCGTGGATGTAGGTGTTGTGCCAATTGCAGAAAAGGATAAAGATGGAAAAGTAGTTCGAAAAGCTTTGGAAGTGGATTTTGTATGTAACCTTGGTTCGGCAAGATATTATATCCAGTCCGCATATTCTCTTCCGGATGAAGCAAAGAGAAATCAAGAGATAAGACCATTTAGAAAAATAGATGATTCCTTTAAGAAAATTGTAGTGACAAAAGATATTGTACCAATGCATTATGATGAGAACGGAATTTTGACAGTGAACATTTATGAGTTCTTGCTTAATCCGGGAAGTATTAACATGTGATAAAATAATTAGGGGTGAGTAATATGTACCGAATTGGAATTTGTGATGATGAAATAGAATTCTGTACAGAAATAGGAGAATTTGTACAAAAATATGCAGAGAAAGAAAAAATAACAGTTAAGACAGAGATATTTACCAGTGGAGAAGCACTCTTTGAAACGATGAATCATGAAAATACCTTTGACCTGCTATTTCTTGATATAGAGCTGGGAGGAATCAATGGTGTAGAGGTCGGACACAGACTGCGTGAAAAGGTAGAAAATGAAGCCATGCAAATCATATATGTTTCTTCAAAGGAAAGCTATGCCATGCAGCTTTTTCAAATAAGACCTTTTGATTTCCTGACAAAACCGGTAAATATGGAAAAA
>JAXJRB010000233.1:0-29830 GCA_036310845.1 Lachnospiraceae bacterium
CAAAGAGTCCGCCACTTGTCAAGTTTCGGACTCTTATTTTAAATACTATAAATTTTTAGACTTTTCCACACAGGCTCCAATTGCATCCATTACTGCTGCCCGAAAACCTTTTTCCTCTAACACTTTAACTGCCTCAATGGTAGTTCCTCCCGGTGAGCAAACCATGTCTTTTAATTCCGCTGGATGCTTTCCTGTTTCTAACACCATCTTAGCACTTCCAAGAACTGACTGTGCTGCAAACGAATACGCCTGTGTCCTTGGCATTCCTGCAAGTACGGCAGCATCTGCCATAGCCTCAATAAACATGAAAACATATGCTGGTGAGCTACCGCTAACACCTACTACCGCATCCATAAGATGTTCTGATACAACGCTTGCCTTACCAAAACTGTTCATTATGTCAAGCGCAAGTTTTTCATCTTCCTTAGTTGCACTGTTATTCAAACAAATAGCTGTACATCCCTCTCCAACAAAAGCAGGGGTATTTGGCATACAACGTACCAAACGAATTTGTTTTGCAAACCCTTCCTCAATCCAGGCAATGCTCTTGCCTGCCACAATGGAAATAATAAGCTTATCCATTGTCATTTCATCCTTAATCTCTGTAATAACCTCAGGTAAAAAAATTGGCTTAACAGCAAATACAATGATATCTGAATTCTTTACTACATCTTTGTTATCCACATAGGTTACAATACCAAACTTCTCCTTTGCACAATCTGCCGTTTCCTGCAACTTATCGGAACCAATAATATCTTCCTTCGTATACAGTCCCTTTCCCAAAATACCACCGATCATGGCCGTTGCCATATTTCCTAAACCAATAAAACCTATTTTCATATATACTCTCCTCATTTTTATACTGTAGAATATGCCATGTTATGGCATTCTCTTTAACACAATTTAGAAGCTCTTGCAGCTTGTTTCCTATAGCTTGTTTTCGTTATTCCTTTGTTTTGCTGCCTCATACATAAGAATGGATGTTGCAATTGCTGCATTTAAAGACTCAACCTTTCCATGCATTGGTATCTTAATGTACTGTGTTGCACTGTCAGCAGTCTCCTTCTTTAATCCATTTCCTTCATTTCCAATCAAAAAAGCAGTTCCTTTTTTGTAATCTGGCACGTCATAGCATACACTATCATCAAGATGTGCTGCATATACTGCAATATCTCGTTTTTTTAATTCTTTGATACATTCCAAAATATCATCCACATATACATATGGCATACGATATATCGACCCCATTGTAGCACGAATAACCTTGGGATTAAAAAGGTCTGCTGTTTCCTTGGTCATAATTACACCGTCTATCCCTGCCCCCTCCCCAGTACGAAGAATGGTCCCTAGATTCCCTGGATCCTGCAAATTTTCCAAGATAATCAAAAACGGATTGGCTTTAGCTAGTAATTGCTCCATTTCGTAATGAGGGCATTGTAGCACACTTAAGATTCCTTGTGGAGTTTTTGTATCCGACATCTTTTGGAAAACATCATCCGAAACTACTTCATAACAATAGCTTTGTAGTTCTTCGCGAAAACTACACTTTGCAAGAAAGGATTCCGAAATATATACTTCTTTAACCCAACTCTTTGGTGCTTCCAAAAACATTTTAGAACCTTCTACCAAAAAGCAATCCTCTTCTCTTCTAAACTTTGCCTTCTGTCCTAATGCTACTATACGCTTTACCCTGCTGTTTGTTGCACTTGTAATCATATTAACTACCATGCCTTTCCATTACTTGCAATTATTATCTTTTCTTTTTTGTCAACAATTTCTCTACTACATCATTCTCCGCCATAATCATTAAATGCTCCTTTTCATTAATCACGTAATCCGCGGATGGAATCATTGTCATTTCTTCATCACCCTGTTTTCTGACACCTAGAATAATTACTTTATGCTTTGCGGAGATATTAGACTCTCTAATACTTTTTCCTATCCACTCTGACAATGGATTTACCTCATACACACCGATATCTCCCGTCAGATTAAAATAATCAAAAATATTATCCAAACTATAACGCTCTGCCCATTTCTTTGCAATATCTTTTTCTGGATAGATTACTTCATCTGCCCCATTCCTTAACAGGAACTTAGCCTGAATATCCCTTGTTGCTTTGCTCACAACACGCTTTGCACCAAGCTCCTTTACCAAGCTGGTAATCTCTAAGCTACTTTGAAAATTCGTACCAATACATACAAACACAACATCAAAATTTCTAATTCCAAGGCTTTTTAATACCTCTTCCTTCGTACAGTCACCGATCTTGGTACTTGTTGCATAAGGTACCATGTCTTCTACCTTTTCCTCATTTTCATCAATAATCATAACATCATGTCCGTTCTCCAAAAAATCCTGTGCTAAATGATGTCCAAAACGCCCCATACCAATGATTAAAATCGATTTCATATTTTCTTTCCCTCTCTATCCTACAATAATTTTTTCCTGTGGCTGTCTTATGCTATCCATTGTATTCTTCTGTGCAAATACCAATGCAAAAGACAAACTTCCTAAACGCCCACAATACATCAATATAATAATAAGCATTCTCGCAACCACATTTAATTCCCTTGTAATTCCAGTTGTCATGCCTACCGTATTGATTGCTGACAACACTTCAAACATAACATCTGTTCCTGCAAGCATTGGTTGCATTGCCATAATCATCATTGCAACAATAAGTGACAAAACCAAATTAATCATAACAACCGCATTTGCCTTTTTTACCACATCTGCTGTCAATCGTCTACCAAACAAATTAATGTCCTCATGGCTACGAATCATAGCAATAGCATAACAAACAAGCACAACGATTGTCGTTGTCTTTGCACCACCCGCTGTAGAGCCTGGACTACCACCTATAAACATTAAAACCATAGACAACAGTTTACCTGCCTCTGACAAAGCCGCCGTGTCTACGGTATTAAATCCTGCTGTTCGAGGCGTTACAGAACTAAATGCTGCACCTAAAATCTTTCCCTGCAGAGTCATATCACGCAGAGTATTATTATATTCAAAAGTAAAAAACAAAATCGTTGTAACAAGTGTTATTATAACAGTTGATATTATAACTATTTTTGAATGAAGAAGATACTTCTTAAAATGCCATTTATTTCGTTGTATATCATCCCATACAATAAAACCTAAACCACCGATAAGAATCAATGACATAACAACCAGATTCACAACAATATCATCTTCAAAAGCAACCAGAGAAGAATATTCTCCTTCTATCCCCATCAAATCAAATCCAGCATTACAAAATGCCGAAATAGAATGGAAAACAGAATAGTAAATACCTCTCTTTACTCCAAACCTTGGAATAAATCTTGTAGCAAGCAACATTGCACCAATTCCTTCTATTATAAAAGTTCCTTGCACTATTTTTTTAACAAGCCTAACAACGCCTGCTGTCTCCAGTGTATTCACACTTTCATGAATGGATTCTCTCTCTTGAAGACCAATTTTTTTCTTCAGCAGAACCGAAATATATACTCCGACCGTCATAAATCCAAGTCCGCCGAGCTGTATCATCGTGATGACAACTATCTGTCCAAATACGGACCAATTCTGATATGTATCTGCAACCACCAGCCCCGTTACACAAGTGGCCGAAGTGGCTGTAAATAAGGATGCAATAAAATTTACTTCCCCTGTCCTTGTAGCAATCGGAAGCGTCAGCATAATGGCACCTACAAAAATAATCAACGCAAACCCTAATGCAATACTTCTCGTAGCAGACTGCTTCTTTTTCACTTTTTCTTTTTTCATATACTCTCTCCTAGATTACTTACGTCCTTTAAAGCAATAAAGTATCATTTCTGCATAGTATAACATATTTAAATCTTCCCTGTATAGTTTTCATGATACCTTTTATTCGACATTATACATCCCTCAATATAGAATAAAGAATGTTCTTTGCACATTCTCGCGCCAAACGCGGTCACTTGCATGGCAAGAATTTCTTACGAAATTCTTGTTTAAATGTCACTACGCTACATTTTTTTCCTACTATACAAAAAAAGAAATGCACTCCTCTCTGCATTCCTTTTTTATATATCATTTTTATTCCTGTTTCAATTCTTCCGCGTCCCGACTCAATTCATCGACTAACGTTCTTACCTTATATACTGCCTTCTGATTCATCTCACAAGTTTCTAATGTACTGCTAACTTCTGCTGTAATTTCCTGCGTTACAGCTGTAATGTTGGAGATATTATCAACAACAAGTTTATTTGCATCTTCCACTGTCTGAACCACACCCTGCAACTGCTGTATTTGATTAATAATATTATTTGTATTATCATTAATCGCTTCAAAGCTCTTGGCATTTTCTTCCACCAATCCGCTTTGTGTATGACTACTTTCTATCAGCTTCTCTACAGAATGATTCACTCGTTCTAAGGATTCTCTAATTCCCACAATAAGTTGTGTAATTTTACTTGTTGCATCTTCCGTCTGACCGGCAAGATTAGTAATCTCCGATGCCACAACCGCAAATCCTTTACCAGCTTCACCAGCTCTTGCTGCTTCAATACTAGCATTCAATGCCAATAACTCTGTTTGAGAAGCCACTTCATTAATCAGATCAATAATACTTCCCATTTGCTCTGATTTCTCATGTAAATCCTTCATTTCATCTGCCACCAAACTATTCAGCTTCTGAGAATTATCCACATGTTTCAAAAGTATTGTCATAATTGCTTGTCCATTTTTCAAGTTATCCTGCGAATTAACTGCACTATCAAACACCGCTTTTGTTCCTTTTCCAACCTCCTGCACATGTTCATCAATCTCATCGGTATGTTTTTGCTGTGTTGCAACTGCCTCTACTGCTATACTAGCACCACCTGATAAATTTACCATTGCATTTCTAGTTGCCTCTATTGAATTATTTAAATAGTCTGTCTCACTTGTAACCTGCTCTATTTTCTCTGCCATAGAACCTGTTACTAACATAATCTTTTTCAATAAATTTGCAGTTTGTTCCTTTTCTTCTCTTGCCTTTGCAATATTCGCCTCGTTAATTTGATTGATTTTATTTAATGCCATAATTGCAAATACTACAGAAAGCGCAAGACAAGCTAACACAATCTCAAACTCAGTTACATCATCTGCTGCTATTAGGCCCCTATTCATATTATAGATAAAGCGAGCCACATTTACCACTATACCAAACACACCCAACAAACTTAAGATTTTTCTGTCCATAAAGACCATTAATATGACAAAAATAACAATAACATAGCAAAACGTAATGGTCGTCGATGAAGTAAACATAATATAACTATACAACAATGCAAATCCAATACTAATGATATGTCGTATCACCATTGTGTCTTTTTTCTTTAGATATGCTAAACATGTTGCCAGCATAGGTAACATGCATAAAAGCAAAACAATCAAATACGACCCTATTGTTCTGCCCCCTTTAAAGACTTCTATCACATATGCTAGTGCAAGAATGACATTCATAATAGAAGATCCCAACACCGCTACTTTATTTCTACTCTGATTAGCAACACTCTTATTAGTAAAATCCATATAAATAACCACACCTTTCTTTTTTCTAACTCTTATATTTTATTGTATCATTTGTTAGTTTTTTTAACAAGTTGTATGATTATTTTGAGCGTATAAATTTAGAATGTTGTTTATCATAATAGTGTGTGCCAGCGCACACACTTTAGCAAGAATTTCTGTCGAAATTCTTATTTAACTACCACTACGTTACAGCAATTTCCTATTACATAAAAAAAGGAAAGTAGACCTAATTCTACCTTCCTTTTATATATTGATACGTTATTATCTTGACAATTTCTTATAAATATCAAACTGATATTCATCAATGCCTTTAGTCATATTTAATGCTTCTTCAATATCGTAGTCAACGAATTTACTATGCTTGTAAGCCACTACTCTGTTAGACTTTCCTGCGCAAAGAATATCTGCTGCATAAGCACCCATGATAGAAGCATAGAAACGATCCTTACAAGTTGGACGACCACCTCTTTGCAAATAGCCTAAAATAGTTGCTCTAGTCTCGATACCAGTAGCTGCCTCAATTCTTTTTGCCATAGAGATAGAATGTCCTATACCTTCTGCATTAACAATAATATGATGTGTCTTTCCACGCTTTCTGCTACCTATAATATTATTAATCAATTCCTGTTCATTATGATCATATTTTTCTGGAAGCAGAATATCTTCTGCACCAGTTGAAACACCTGTCCAAAGAGCAATATACCCTGCATCACGTCCCATAACCTCAATGATAGAACATCTTTCATGAGAAGATGAAGTATCTCTTACTTTATCAATCGCTTCCATTGCTGTATTAATCGCTGTATCAAATCCAATTGTATATTCTGTACATGCAATATCAAGGTCGATTGTTCCTGGAATGCCAACCGTATTAATACCATTTCTTGCAAGAACTTGAGCTCCACGGTAAGAACCATCACCACCGATTACAACAAGTCCGTCTATTCCATGCTTGCGACAAATATCTGCTGCATGTGCCTGTACCTCAGGATCTTTCATTTCAAGACAACGTGCTGTACCAAGAATCGTACCACCTGTCTGAATAATATCTGAAACACTTGGTGCATCCATATCTTCTATTTCTTCATTGAGAAGTCCAGCATAACCTCTCTTAATACCTTTTACCTTAACTCCATTAGAGAGTGCCTTTCTAACAACTGCACGTATTGCAGCGTTCATACCAGGTGCATCTCCACCACTTGTTAAAACAGCTATTGTCTTTATCTCTTTGGCCATGATAATACCTCCTATATGTAAACATACATATTTATAACTATTCCACTTCTTCCTAGTTATATTCAACATCTATATATATTTTTCTCTGAGCCTAAAAACTCAATTTACACTATATTTTAATCCATTTTAAACAAGATTACAACTACATTTTGTCAAATTTTTATCAGAGTAATTTGAATCTTACGTATGGTTTACTATTCTACATAATAATAAGACACCCTTGTGCAGGTTTACTTGCTAAATTTTGGCTTCTAGCACACCACTCTCACACTATCCTGCCCCACCATCGCTCTAAGCACATCCAGCACAGCACTATCTGCATGAATATTACGATTTGGCGGAAGCTGCTTTATTTGCTTTGTATCTTCCAGATATATAATAATACTGTCTTTTCCTTCAGACTCTGCTATTGCTGCAAAAAGCTCTTGTTCACGCTTTGTATATTCCTCTACATTTGCAAACTTAAGCCAGACCTTACGTGGAAGCTCATCAAAAGATGTAATCTTTTCACAGATTAGTTTGCCATCTCTTTCATCCTCTGCCGACACACGCCCTTGAATAAATACCTTGCCTTCTTCTGCAAGCTTATAAGAATACTTCTCATAATTATTGGGGAATACAATAACCTCCACACTTCCGACCAAATCCTCTACAGTAAGAAATGCCATAATCTTATCGTGCTTCGTATACTTAATCTTTTTATCCATAATCATCCCGCCAATCGTTGCGGTGCTGCCATCACTTAATGCAATCACACCCGTCTCATCATTCAGATAAAAATCAGAAGTCTTTGCTGTAATATACTTATTCCAAAGAGACTGATATTCCTCCATCGGATGACCACTGACATAGAAACCAAGTACTTCCTTTTCAAAGCTAAGAAGAAGCTCTTTTGTATACTCTCCAACATTTGGCATCTTAATCTCAAGCTCTTCCTTATCCTCCTCAGACACAATGTCAAATAAAGACATTTGCCCTTGCATCGTGCTCTTTTTACCATGCTGAATACTATCAAGAATCTGAGAATAAACACTCATAAGCTGCTTTCTAGTCGCACCAAAGCTATCAAATGCTCCTGCCTTAATAAAATGCTCAATAGCACGCTTATTGACATCGTATTCAGAGGTTCTCTCCATAAAATCCTTCAAACTAACATAGCTACCGTGTTCTTCTCGTTCCTTCACAATCGCATCAATGACTGGCCTACCTACATTTTTAATAGCTGTCAGTGCATAACGAATCGCATTACCCGATACCGAAAATCCAGCTTCACCTTCGTTAATATCTGGCGGAAGTATCTCGATTCCCATGCTCTTGCAAGTCATAATATACTCTGATACCTTCGTTGAATTATCAATAACAGAGGTCAAAAGAGCCGCCATAAATTCAACCGGATAATAATATTTTAGATAAGCAGTCTGATAAGAAACTACTGCATAACATGCCGCATGAGACTTATTAAATGCATACTTTGCAAAGTCCATCATGGTACCATAAATTTTTTCTGCAATCTCTGGCGCAATACCATTGGACGCACAGCCTGGAACACCCTCTTGTTCATTTCCGTGTACGAAATTCTTGCGTTCCTGTTCCATGACGTAGGCCTTTTTCTTACTCATGGCACGACGAACCAAGTCACTTCGTCCCATTGTATATCCGCCAAGGTCTCGTACAATCTGCATAACCTGCTCCTGATACACAATACATCCATAGGTTGGTTGTAAAATATGCTCAAGCTGCGGTGTTGCATACGTTACTTGATTTGGATTGTTCTTACCTTTAATATAACTCGGTATAAAGTCCATAGGACCTGGACGGTACAACGAGATTCCCGCAATCACATCTTCCAAACTTTGTGGCTTTAATTCCTTCATGAAATTCTTCATTCCCTGACTTTCCAACTGGAATACACCATCCGTTTTTCCTGTTCCAAGGGAGGAGAGAACCTTTTTATCATCAAAATTAATATGATCTACATCAATGAAAATACCATTTGTTTTTTCTATATTTTTGACTGCATTTTTAATAACAGTCAGTGTACGAAGACCAAGGAAGTCCATCTTTAAAAGGCCAAGCTCTTCAATCGTCGTCATGGTAAACTGTGTCGTAATCGAACCGTCACTACCTCGTGATAATGGCACAAATTCATCTGCCGGCTTCTGGCAGATAACAACACCTGCCGCATGCATAGAAGTATGACGTGGCAAGCCTTCCAAGCGCTTACACATATCAATCAGATAATGTACTTGCTCGTCTTGTTCATAGAGCTTACGAAGCTCCGGATTAAGCTCCAAGGCTCTCTCA
The DNA here is from genome assembly GCA_036310845.1 of Lachnospiraceae bacterium. Lineage (GTDB taxonomy): Bacteria > Bacillota > Clostridia > Lachnospirales > Lachnospiraceae > COE1. The sequence goes on from JAXJRB010000233.1 coordinate 9,089, forward strand.
AGCGTGATATTTTGCTCATTTGGAATCATTTTGGAAATACTGTCTGCAAAGTTATAAGGCAGGTCTAATACTCTTGCCACATCTCGAATAACACCTTTTGCCGCAAGTGTACCAAACGTTACAATCTGTACCACCTTATCCTGACCGTATTTCTCGCCTACATAATCAATAACCTCCTGTCTTCTCTCGTAACAGAAGTCAATATCAATATCGGGCATGGATACTCGTTCCGGATTCAAGAATCTCTCAAAAAGTAAACTATATCGAATAGGGTCAATATTCGTAATATGCAGACAATAGGAAACAATACTTCCAGCCGCACTTCCTCGTCCAGGTCCTACCGGAATATTATGGTTTCTTGCCCAATTGATAAAATCCCATACAATAAGGAAGTAATCCACATACCCCATTGTCTTGATAACATCCAGCTCATAACGAAGCTTTTCTGCCAATGTCCCGTCGTCTTTAGAATAGCGCTCTGCTAAACCATCGAAACAAAGCTTATTTAGATAACTCCACGAATCATATCCTGCCGGTACTTCGAACTTTGGCAACTTCGTTACTCCGAATTCAATATCTACATTGCAACGGTCTGCAATTCTTGCCGTATTGTCAATGGCTTCCTGCGCATACGGAAAAAGGGTGCGCATTTCCATCTCACTTTTCACATAATACTGTCCACCATCGTAACGCATTCTATCGGTATCCGTTACCTTTTTACCAGTTTGCAGACATAACAGCAAATCATGTGACTCGGCATCCTCTGCGTATGTGTAATGAATATCGTTTGTTGCAACAAGCGGAATCATAAGCTCTTTGCTCATTCGGAACAGCGCCTGATTGACTGTCTTTTGCTCCGGTATTCCATGATCCTGCAATTCTAAAAAATAATTACCTTTTCCAAAGCATGCTTCATATTTTAAAGCACACTTTTTCGCTTCCTCGTACAAGCCTTTGGTAATATAACGCTGCACCTCTCCTGCAAGACAGGCTGACAACGCAATAATACCTTCATGGTAAGTCTGTAATACCTCCATATCTACTCGTGGCTTATAGTAATACCCTTCCGTAAAGCCTCGGCTGACAATCTTCATCAGATTCGCATAACCGGTATTATTTTCTGCAAGCAATACAAGGTGATGGTATCTTTCTTCTCCGCCTGTCAGCTCTTTGTCAAAACGGGAATTAGGCGCCACATAAACCTCGCAGCCAAGAATCGGCTTAATTCCCTGTGCCTTTGCTTCCTTATAAAAGTCAATGACACCAAACATAACACCATGGTCTGTAATGGCACCACTATCCATCCCGAGCTCTTTCAAGCGCTTCACATATTCTTTTATCTTATTTGAACCGTCCAAAAGACTGTATTCTGTATGCACATGCAAATGTGTAAATGCCATCGTATGCCTCCTTGATGTTGTTTATTATTCAGCAATAAGTTCTTTCGTAACTATTCAGTAGGTCGAAGCATTTACTGCCGAGACCGTAAGAAAATGATACAATAAGCAAAAATCCCATCGCTGAAAGCGATTCTAAATGGATTATTGCAAGACATCGAAGATGTCTCGTAATTATGAAGGTACTGAATAATTACATTCTTTCTTTATCATAAAGCATTTTATATTCCTTGGGAAGTGGTAAAATTCTCTTCAAAAATAGCGCAAAATCAACAGCCTACATAGCTATAACTATCACTACGTCACAATAATTTCCTATTATAAAAGAGCCCTGTAGTATCATACAAGACTCTTTGCATATATTATAAATATTTCTTCAAAGTATCAACCTTATCAAGCTTCTCCCATGGTAAATCAAGGTCATTACGTCCAAAATGTCCGTAAGCTGCTGTCTGCTTATAGATCGGTCTTCTCAAATCAAGCATCTTGATAATTCCTGCCGGACGAAGGTCGAAGTTCTCACGAACGATAGCTACTAACTTCTCACTATCAAGCTTACCTGTACCAAATGTATCAATATTGATAGAAGTTGGCTGTGCTACACCGATTGCGTAAGATAACTGAATCTCACACTTATCAGCAAGACCTGCTGCTACAATGTTCTTTGCTACATAACGAGCTGCGTAAGCTGCACTTCTGTCTACCTTTGTACAGTCCTTACCTGAGAAAGCACCGCCGCCGTGACGAGCATATCCGCCGTAAGTATCTACAATAATCTTACGTCCTGTAAGACCAGCATCACCGTGTGGTCCACCAATTACGAAACGTCCTGTTGGGTTAATGAAAAACTTTGTATCTGCATCAACTAATTCTGCTGGAAGAATCACATCAAATACATGCTTTTTGATATCTGCATGAATTTGTTCCTGTGTTACTTCTGCATCATGCTGTGTAGATAATACAACTGCCTCTAATCTCTTTGGCTTACCAGCTTCATCATATTCTACAGAAACCTGAGTCTTTCCGTCTGGTCTTAAATATGTTAAAGTACCATCCTTACGAACCTTTGTTAACTGTAATGCAAGCTTATGAGCAAGTGAAATAGGATATGGCATATATTCTTCTGTTTCATTGGTTGCAAAACCAAACATCATACCCTGATCTCCGGCACCAATTGCTTCAATTTCTTCATCGCTCATCTTGTTTTCTTTTGCTTCAAGAGCCTTATCAACACCCATAGCAATATCGCTTGACTGCTCGTCAATTGCTGTTAAAACAGCGCAAGTATTGCCATCAAAACCATAATCAGACTTATCATAACCAATTTCCTTAACTGTCTCTCGAACAATCTTAGGAATATCCACATAAGCCTTTGTTGTAATCTCACCTGTAACTAATACAAATCCTGTACAAGCTGTTGTTTCACAAGCAACACGGCTCATCGGATCCTGCGCCATCAAAGCGTCTAAAATCGCATCCGATACAGCATCACAAACTTTGTCAGGATGTCCTTCTGTTACAGACTCTGAAGTAAATAATAATTTCTCCATTATTTTCCTCCTCCTAAAAGGTAAAAAGAAAGTCCACTTATTATAAAATAAGTGGACGTGACTAGTTTCTATGATAATCAAATCCTCTTATTGTTCGAACTATACTTCTAGCATGACTCGCTCAGGTTGGCACCTTCCTCGTTACGGGGTTGCCGTGGCTTCATTGGTCCTTTGTACCTCCACCACTCTGAATAAGAGTTTAAACACAATATGGAATTGTCATATCGTATACATTGTATACATATTTATATGTACTGTCAATAGGAAGTTTATACCGCTTTCTTCTCTTCCTTCGTCATTTTCTCGTCAGCTTCTTCGTTTCTGTTTTGATTCATCAACTTTTCAACCTTAAAGAAACGTAACAAAACTACTGTAAGAATCAGACATAAAACTGGAATTCCAATAAAACCGATATTGATGTAATTCTTTGCCAAGTCTGTCTGCTTCTGATTTGGTACGTATCCACCCAACTTCATCAAAAATGTAAATAATGTAACATTTAATCCAAATGTAAGCTTTGCTACAAAACTATCTAATGAAGATAACATTCCTGCTGCATGAATACCTGATTTCATTTCGCAATAATCAACAACATCTGCTAAAACGGAAAATCTCATTCCCATTAAGAAACCAAGACCATACCATACTATTGCTGTACCAACAATTAACAGCGCTACATTATTGTTAGAGAACATAAACAATAAATTACCTACAAAAGAAATCACACACATAAGATCCATACACTTTGTTTTTCCAAACTTCTTTGTAAGCATTGGCATGCATGACTGACCTATAATCATTGCCGCAGAAGTTACTGCTGCCTGAATCGGAATAATTGCAACATTTTCAACAACATATGTATAATAATAAACTACACCTGCCTGCTTAATTGCAAATCCAAGCATAAATACAAACATAATGAAAACAAATAAGATATACTGTCCATTAACAGCCTTTAATCCCTGACGTACAGTAACTTTTTCTGCCTCAACAGATTTTACAGATTCCTTTGTGTTTGCAAAAGCAAAGAAGAATAAAACCACAGCAACTACAGAAAAAATTCCTATTGTCTTTGCATAACTATATGGATTGCTATTTCCTCCAAAACCATTAATCAATGGTGTTGCAAATGTAGTAACACAAAAGCTTCCGATTGCTGCCATAATCATTCTGAATGTAACCAAAATGTTTCTTTCATGCTTATCATCTGTTAAACTTGGAAGAATTGCAGATAACGGTGTGTTTACAATTGTGTATCCTGTGCTTACCAAGTTAAATGTTACAAACGCATAAATAATAGCATTGGTATCGTTTCCAAAATCCGGTATAAGAAATGTCAATACCGCGAATAAGGCTAATGGGATGGCTCCGAAAAGAAAATATGGTCTACATTTTCCCCACTTTGTTCTTGTCTGATCTACAATAATTCCCATCAAAACATCTGTACATGCATCAATAAACTTTGATACCAACATAATCATTCCAACTGCAATAGCATCAATCCCTGCAACATCTGTATAAAATACTGCAAGATATGTAGTAATCATTGGCCAAACAAAGTTACTTGCCATGTCTGCTGCACCAAAACCTAATCTTTGACGCATTAAGTTCTTCTTATTCATTTTAATCTCTCCTACTATACTATACCCTCATAAAAACCCACAACAGGTAGGAATTATATCAAACGCCCCATTCCGTGTAAAGTACAAATGTAGCTTTTTGTTGATTTTAGAGTTTTTTTGTGCATTTTGCACATATTATTTTTGTTCAATAGGACAGTTCAAAGAACTTTCCTATTGAATAAAAAAAGCCCTGCACCTCATTAAAAACGAAGCACAGGGCATTTATCATTCATTTATCCAACTTTTAATTTAAACTTCTGCAAGTCCTTCTCCGACTCTACTTTATCAATCTGCGCACCGAGCCCCTGAAGCTTAACATGAAAATCTTCATAACCACGCTCAATGTATTTGATATCTTCCACGGTACTAAAACCTTCCGCGGTAAGACACGCAAGTACCAATGCTGCTCCTGCTCGTAAATCAGGTGCTGTCAGGTTTGCACTGGTAAACTGCTTAACTCCTTCAATAATTGCAGTATTACCCTCAACCTTAATATTAGACCCCATTTTAGCAAGCTCATCCACGTACTTGAATCGGTTATCAAAAATACTCTCTGTTACAATACTCGTTCCGTGAGCCAATGCAAGCGCAACAGAAACCTGTGGCTGCATATCTGTCGGAAATCCCGGATATGGCAAAGTCTTTACCTGTGTACTTTCTAATCTTCTAGAAGCAACTACTCTAACTGCATCGTCTGATTCCTCAATCTGACATCCCATTTCCAATAACTTTGCAGAAGTAGACTCCAAATGTTTTGGAATTACGTTCTTGACAGTCACATCGCCTTTGGTAATCGCTGCCGCAAGCATAAAAGTACCAGCCTCAATCTGATCTGGAATAATAGAATATTCTGTTGCATGAAGACTTGGTACACCAGTAATTCTAACTACATCTGTTCCAGCACCTTTGATATTTGCTCCCATAGAATTCAAAAAGTTTGCAACATCAACAACGTGTGGCTCTTTAGCCGCATTTTCAATCACAGTTTTTCCCTCTGCAAGTGCTGACGCAAGCATAATATTAATGGTAGCTCCCACTGATACTGTATCCAAATAAATATGAGCACCCTTAAGCTTCTCCGCATGAGCAATAATCAATCCATGCTCTATTTTTACCTCTGCGCCAAGTGCTTTAAAGCCTTTAATATGCAGGTCTATTTTTCTACTTCCGATATTACACCCGCCAGGCAATGCAACCTCTGCATGCTTATACTTTCCAAGTAATGCACCTAAAAGATAATAGGAAGCTCGAATTTTTTTAATAAATTCATCTTCAATTACAAAGCCATGTATCATAGAAGCGTTAATCTTTGCAGTATGCCTATCCGTTCTATTTATAACAACACCTATGCTTTCCATTGCATTGAGTAAAACATTTATATCCCTAACATCCGGTAAATTATCTACAATAACTGTATCATCTGTCATAATAGCTGCGGCCAAAACTCCTAACGCTGCATTTTTCGCACCGCCTATTTCAACCTCGCCAACCAATGGGTTTCCACCCTTAATTGCGTATTGTTCCATCGCACACCTCATACAAATCCCATACTATATTCATAGTTCCCTCTTTACAACCTTAGAACTCCTTAAAAAATTCTCCTGACACAGTATACATCAAAAAAGCTTATTTGTAAACTCATTGACTTTTCTCCAAAAACAGCACGATATTCTGACGTTTTAGTACGATTCTTTTTTTCATCTATACTATGTCACTTAATTTAACTGTGTTAAAGGATCCACAGCCACTCCATTAACTCGAATTTCAAAGTGTAAATGCGGTCCAGTACTTCGCCCGGTATTTCCACTTAAAGCAATACGTTGTCCCTGAGAAACTGTTTGCCCTACTTTTACCAGCACTTTACTCAAATGTGCATATCTGGTTTCTCTACCATCTGCATGTTTTATATAGACAGCATAGCCATAACCACTTGCCCAACCTGCTTTCGTCACAGTTCCTGCATTCGATGCCACAACTGCAGTACCTATTGGTAACGCCCAATCTACTCCTTTATGATTCGTTGAAGCTCCCTTTGTTGGCGCACTTCTAGAACCAAACCTTGAGCTTAGACGTCCTCCCGCTACTGGCTTAACATAGGTTGGTGGTATCTTGGTACCACGCTCCACTATCTTCGGGACTGCTTCTGCATAGATTTCTTCTTTTAAAACTTCTTTATTCTGAGCCTGTCCATTTTTATACGTTGTAAGCGCTACAATCTTACGTCTTCCAGCAGAAGGTTCCTGCAATGTAACCTTTTGTGTCGTATACCAATTATCATTTGGCACATACTCAATCTCCGCTTCGTAATCCTCTGTAATAATCTGTTCTTCCTTCCAAATTACAGATAAATCAGGCTCAGGAACCGTAATTACTAACTCCTGATCTACACGAATGGTGGTATTTTCATCCTCCAAAAAATCGTTAATGGCAATTAACTCTTCCATTGGTATATTATTGGTAAGCGCAATCTCAGATAGAGTATCTCCGGTTCTCACCTTATAAATAACCTGCGTTTCCTGCTCTTTGGTTACTAAATTCACCGCTTCTTCCACTGTCTGCAGTTCTTCCTCTAAGAGATATGCTTCAACAATTTCCACCTTATCCCCATAAGCAATATCCACAAGGCCAAGCTTATAATCCTCAAAATCTTTTTGCTGTAGTTCGGTGATATCCTGATCTATCAAGTCAAATTCTGTTTGAACACCTGCACCTAATCTCAAATTCTCAGCAATCTTCGCTTCTTGCTTTTTTTGCAATTGTGTCGTTAATACATTGATCTCTCTTGTATCATCCAATACCAACCCAACCTCATATTCCTGTTGTGTATCGTATGGCGAAAGTGCCTGCATGAGTAACTCATGCACATCCTGACAAGAAGCTAAATTTACGGATGCTTCATTAATTTTCACAGTATAAGAACGACGAAGTGTCTCTTTAACATGTCCTTGCATAACATTTACCATATTAGCAATTATTTGCTCTGTATTGTCAACCCTTGCCCAAATTTTTGTTTCGCCATTCACTTGTAAATCTGCTTCAATCAAAACAAGATCATCTTTGGTTTGCGCAATTTGTCTACGTGCTTCTATAAAATATTTTTTTGCTTGTTCTTCACTAGCAACATTTCCCACAGCTACACCATTTATACTAACTGTAAAAAAGTTATTTTCTTTTTTTTCATATTTCACATAGGACGGTAATAAAAAAGCACAAAATAGTGATGCCCAAATACCAGCTTTCATCATACTCAGACGAAATCTCCTATGATAGTGATGTATTTTCTTCATTTACTTCTCCCATTTTATCCCGACTTATAAGTCCGTCTACCCATAATCTTCTATATTTTATCAGCCTTTTGGTACCTTGTAAAGTATCGTCTTTCATACAATGAAATCCTTGCATAACGATAGAAATCATGTTTTAATAAATACAGAAAATATGTTCGAGGGGTGATTTTATGGATTCCATATTTTTTCATATTGATGTAAATTCTGCTTTTTTAAGTTGGACAGCCATTGATTTAAAAGAACAAGCACAACAACAAGGTACTTTAGACACCTATGTAGATTTACGCAAAATTCCTTCTATTATTGGTGGCGATTCTGCCACCCGACATGGCATTGTTCTTGCAAAGTCTGATTTAGCAAAAAAGCATGGCATCAACACAGCAGAGCCTATTGTTTCTGCAATAAAAAAGTGCCCAAATCTCACCATTGCCCCCCCAAACCATTCCTCATATAGTAAACACAGCCATCAACTTATGAATTATCTCTGCTCCTACTGTCCTCTAATTGAACAAGTTAGCATTGATGAATGCTATATGGACTTTACTCCTATTCGAAATGATTTTTCATCACCAATAGAAGCTGCAACTATTATCAAAAATGGGGTACGTGATACTTTTGGTTTTACAGTCAATGTTGGCATCAGCAACCGTAAGGTTCTTGCAAAAATGGCATCTGATTTTAAAAAACCAGATTTAGTACATACTCTTTTTGCTGAAGAAATCGAAACAAAAATGTGGCCTCTCCCCATTTCCTCTTTGCTTATGTGCGGACGCTCCAGTCAGGAAACCTTAAAAAAACTCGGTATTACCACAATAGGAGAATTAGCACGTTGTGACAAAACGCTACTCCAGTATCATCTAAAAAGTCACGGACTTCTCCTTTGGGAATACGCTAACGGTATTGATTCTTCCACTGTATGCACTGTTCCTGCTCCCGCCAAAGGAATTGGTAATTCTACCACTATGCCCAAAGATGTTACTAGTATAGAAGAAATGAAACCCGTTATTTTAAGACTTTCCGAATCCGTTTCCAAAAGACTTCGCTCTATTCAATCGAATGCAGGCACTATTACTGTAGAAATAAAATATGCTAATTTTCACTCTTGCTCACATCAGATGGCACTTGACACACCTGATAATACTACCAATACCATCTACGAATCCAGTATGGAGCTATTAAAAGAGCTATGGGATGGAACACCTGTAAGACTGCTTGGTATACGAGCCACCAAACTCAAAGAGGAATCCGCCCCTGTTCAACTTGACCTCTTTTCCTACCAGGCTCCCAAGCCTCAGACTAAGCGTAACAAAAAGCTCGATCTTGCAATCGATTCCATACGCCAAAAATACGGAAGCGAAGCTATTGTTCGTGGTTCTTTACTAAAATCACCTTCTGAAAACAAAGTGGACAAATCCACATCATCTCCCTAAATCCCTCTTTCTAGAGGGACTTGTTCACTTTGCCGCGCGAATCACATATCACGAAGTGATAATTTTCCTTATACGATTCTGCGCATATTAATTTTATTCAATAGGACAGTCCGAAGAACTTTCCTATTGAATAAAAAAGCACCAAACCACTAATGAGGTTTGATGCTTTTCTTTCTTTTTTTGTTTGTCTTATTGTCATTTTTAAGTTTTGACTTTTTCTGAATACTATAACCAAATCTTCCTAACTTCTCTCCGAGCAAATAATACTCTCCATGAGAATATACTATCGGATTTGCATTAGACAAATGAAAGCTATTTTTTTCATCCATATATGCATCATCCACTTGCACTGCGACAACTTCTGCTACAAACATATCATGTGATCCTAATTTTTCAACTTTCACAACCTTACATTCAATATTTACCGGACTCTCCGCAATACAAGGTACCTTTACCACATTGCCCATAACCGGGGTCAAATTCATTTCCTTCCATTTATCAACATCCCTACCACTCTTTACTCCACAATAGTCGGTAGCAAATGCAAGCTCCTTCGTTGTAAGATTAATCACAAATTCTCCCGTTTCCATCAACATATGATGTGAAAAACGCTCCGGTCTGACAGAAATGCTCACCATCGGAGGATTGGTGCAAATCGTTCCAGCCCAAGCCACTGTTACTATATCTGAATTCCCTTCCTTGTCCGCAACACTTACCATGACAACAGGAAGTGGATATAACATATTTCCTGGTTTAAATGATATTTTCGCCATTTCTCCTACTCCACACTAAAACGGCAGAATATTCAGACCTGATAAAATCTGTAATACAATTCCTGCCATAGAAAAAACAAAAGACATAACACCAAACACCAATACAACATTTAGTTTCTTACTAAGTTTTTGGTTTTCCTTTCGCAACTCTTCTGTTTGATTCTTCAACTCCTCCACAACAACTGCTTGTACATTCCTATACACTTTTACATTTTCCTTATGCACATAATCATTGGACTGTTTAAAGTATTCTTCCAATTCCAAAAGCTGCTGTTTTTGTTCCTGTGTTCTTCTTTCTTCCTCTGTACGATCAGCTTCTTTTCTTGCAAACTCTTCCTCGCGTATTCTTTTCTGTTCATCTGTAAGATTTCTTAATACAGAAAGTATTCTTGTTTCTTCCTCCTGTAATCCTTGAATCTTATTAGCATTTTCACCAACCAAACCATCTATCTTCTCAGAAATCTCAGAATTCTTATAATTAAGCTTTCTCATCTCTTGTAAAATCTTTTCATATTCCGCAACCTGAAGCTGAAGTTTCTTCATCTCAGCTGCTTCTGCTTGAGAATTTGCCTTTATTACTTCCTGTGCATTGAACTTCTGTGCAAGTTTGTCTATAAAGTTATCCATATTCATACTCCTTTGTACAAAGTAGTTATCATCTTTTTTGAGAACGAATCGTTCCCATTTGTCATAATTACTTATATTCTAACATTATTTTTTACTGCTTACAACAAAATAAAATCTTTGTGTATTTTCCACATATTTTCATGTTGTTTTTTAATAAAAATTGTGATATTAACAATAATATCACAATTTGTTCACAGTTTGTTCATTTTTGTATAGTAACATTTACTCATAGTCAAGGGAACAACGTAATGTTTTTCATTACACATAGATAAATTTTTTCATAATAGCCTCGATGCCGAAAGGTATCGGGGCACTCCTCATTTATAAGGAGTTTTTACCACTTTTTCCCGTTCTCTCGCTCAATTGCTTGAATCTCCTCATTCAAGGATAACATCTTTGCGTCCAGTTCTGACACCATCTGCGCACAACCAAACAATTCTTCCGTAATATGTTCCGGTGCATTTCCCTCGAATTTATAATAAATTTTATGCTCTAAGCTCGCCCAGAAATCCATGGCTACTGTTCTTATTTGAATCTCTACCCTAGCATCTATAATCCTATCCGATAGATAAATTGGAATAGACACTATCATATGATAACTTTTATATCCACTTGCCTTAGGGTTCTGAATATAATCCTTCACGGATAACACCTTAATATCACTCTGATTACCTATCATTTCCGCGATACGATAAATATCCGTCGTAAATGAACAGATAATACGAATACCTGCAATATCATTTACGTATTTTACCATATTTTCAATGGTTGATTCATAGCCATCCCTTTTTAACTTTTTTACGATACTTTCAGAAGTTTTCAATCGTGACTTGATATGCTCAATCGGATTATACCTATGCACATGTTGAAATTCATCATTTAATATTTCTAACTTGGTTCCAATCTCTTTCAAAGCTGACTGATACACAAGCATAACTTCTTTCCAACTATCTACTTCTGAATTTTTATTAACTTTATATTCCATTTCATTCCTCATTTACTTTATATTACTGTTGTGTAACTTTCCTCATAACTATAAAGGTTTTGAATAGTTACCTTTTCTTTTCAGTAACATTTTATCATATATCGTAATTATTCAGTACCTTCATAATTACGAGACATCTTCGATGTCTTGCAATAATCCATTTAGATTCGCTTTCAGCGATGGGATTTTTGCTTATTGTATCATTTTCTTACGGTCTCAGCAGTAAATGCTTCGACCTACTGAATCGTTACCATATATCCATATAATGACATTTTTATATCATATCATATTTCGTCATGATTATGCAAAAATTACGCAAATTTTATGCTTTTTTCAGTTTTTCAGATTTTCTTCCATTTTACACAGAAATAAGTATATATTCATTCTCTCTGTTTTATGCTATACTAAATGCTGCGGTTAGAAAGAGACAATGCAGTCACATTTTGCTTCGCAATACAAAAACAAGGAGAATTGTATGTTTCGTTTATGGGCAAGAACCTTTCATAATAATCATATGCTACAAGATACTGTCATCTGCGATTCTTCCGATGACTCTAGAACACACAAAGTATTCCGAGCACTCGAAGAAATTTGTTATCAATTTGATCTTGGAAAACCTATCTGGCTCGATTCTACGATAGCAGACTTTAAAAAACATGACAAAACCAGATTTACTGCAGACAATTTTATTGAATCCATTGATTTTGATTATTTAGAAATCCAAGTCATTGAAGAAGATTAAAACATGCCCTTTTCAGGCATGTTTTTTTATATACATACCATACAATAGTATATACCATTTATCTTATGATTTATCAGCGCGCTATCTATATGCATATTTGTATTGACATTCGGCATAATATATCATAGTATTAGAATATATTAGACATAGTTTTCAATACTACGTGTTGTATTTTTTTCTAGAGGAGGCTTTTTTATGCAGGTAACAATTCGAGAACCAGGTAGCGCAATTACACACTTTATCGCATGGCTTTTAGCAGTTATTGCTACTTCACCACTGATTATCAAAGCGGGTAATTCTTCTTCACTCGCAACACTTGCAATGGTTATTTTTTCAGCCAGCATGATTTTGCTCTATGGCGCAAGTACAGCTTATCATAGCGTTGCTGTATCTGACAAAATATTAAGAATTTATCGCAAAATTGACCATATGATGATTTTTGTTCTAATTGCTGGGTCATATACACCCGTCTGTCTTATTGTTCTTGGCGGCAAAATGGGTTATACACTTTTAACTTTGGTGTGGGGAATCGCAATTGTCGGTATGACCGTCAAAGCTTTTTGGATTACATGTCCGAAATGGTTTTCTTCCGCTATTTATATTGCCATGGGATGGACCTGTGTACTAGTTTTTGGTACCTTATGGAGCACTCTCCCCCATGCCGCTTTTGCATGGTTGCTTGCCGGTGGAATTATTTACACAATTGGCGGGATTATTTATGCCTTAAAGCTCCCACTTTTTAATTCTATTCATAAAAATTTTGGTTCACATGAGATTTTTCATTTATTTGTTATGGGTGGAAGTATCTGTCACTTTATCTTTATGTATTTTTATGTTGCTTAGCTGATTCTAATTTGAAAAATATATGTTTTCTTACGGCATGCGTTGTAAATGCGTATTTCTACTGAACAACCAATCTAGTTTTTTACTATAAATTTTTTGTTACTTAAAAATCCGGTATGTACTCTCCTAATTGACATACCGGATTTTTCTATCCTTATTGTTCCATCTGCTTACCAAGGAAGTCTGCTGCCGACTGTGCAAGCTTCAATTCTACTTCATTCATTGGATTTCCTGCTTCTGACGATAGTAATACAACTGCCCCAATAATATCTCCCTGTGTAATAATAGGGATAATTACCTGATGTTGAATTTCTTCTACTGCATCCTTCGTGACAGGAATACCTTTTCCATCCCCCTTCGATGCATTGACAATCTCTCTGGCATTCATTTTTTCTTCTAACTCTTTACTAATGCCTTTTCCAAGAAACTGTTTGCAATTCACTCCTGCGGCTGCAATTATTTGATCTCTGTCCGTTATCAACGCAATATGTCCTGATACCTGTGACAAACTTTCTGCATACTGTTTTGCAAAAATACCCATTTCACCAATTGCTGAATACTTTTTTAAAATAATTGCTCCCTCGTGATCTGTAAAGATCTCCAATGGGTCGCTCTCACGAATTCTTAATGTTCTGCGTATCTCCTTGGGGATAACAACACGCCCTAAATCATCAATACGTCTTACTATACCTGTTGCTTTCATAAGTTCTCCTTTCATGGAGAAAAAATCCTCCATTTACAAATTCTAGTATTATAATTCTAGTATCTGTAAACAGAGGATTTTTATACTATTCACCGTAATTTTGCCCCATATACTCCTTGAGCACAATATTCCCAGCCTCTTACACCATTTTATCTATACTTCACTTGGTTTAAAACTAGGCATCAGCTGCAACTTAAACAGATTTCTCTCATGCATACTGTCAATCTTTGCCTTAATTTCTTCATCCTCAATTACGCCTTCACGAATATACTTATCCAGCATCGCATACGTAAATCCTAGATTATCCTCGTCTGTTTTTCCACACAAGCCATCAATTGGTGTCTTCTGTACCAAATTTTTAGGAAGTCCTAACAATGCACCAATTTCTTTGACTTCCTGCACTGTTAAATTACATAACGGACTAAAATCTCCTGCTGCATCGCCATATCTAGTCGAATACCCTACCCAGTCCTCAGAAAGATTACAAGTATTTACCACTCTTCCGTTTACGCTCTGCGAAACAGCATACAATGTCGACATTCGAATTCTTGGTGGGAGATTTGTTAATGCCTGTGCATTCATTTCTACGCTCTGTGAAACCTGCTTCTTTAATGCCTCCACAGCATCAAAGATATTAATGGTATAATTTTGAATCCCCAAATGTTCTACTAACTGCTGTGCACAATCAATATCATGCTGTTCACCACAAGGCATAAGTACTCCAACAACTCTATCCTTACCTAATGCTTCTACACAAAGTGCTGCTGCCACAGAGCTATCCTTTCCTCCTGAAATTCCAACTACTGCGTTACAGTCCTTTCCATTTTCCTCAAAAAAGTCCTGAATCCACTTTACACATTCATCCTTAATTTTCTTTGCATCAAACATAAAATTTACCTTCCTATCATTCTGTTCCTAACTACATTCTTTCTATTCTTTTTCCTATCTATTCTTTCAAACTATGCATTCAACACTTCAATTTGACAAGAGCTCATAGTTTCCAATGCAGCTTGATGCTTCTGCGGTGTAACACCTGCACAACATGCCGCATCTACAGAAATATTCATTTCCGGAAAATTTGCTTTTAACAACAATGCATTAGAAACAACACAAATATCAGTACACAATCCAACCAATTGAATTGCTATATTTTCCACATCATACTTGCGAATCACCTCAACTAAGTCAACAGAACCAAATGTCGGTTTATATACCTCTATAAAGCCCTTTTTATCCAATGCTTCCTGAACCTTTTGGTCCAACTTCCATCCATCTGTTCCCTTGATACAATGCGGAACCGGAAGCTTTTTACCTTCTTGGGTATCCATGTAATTTTCACCATGTGTGTCATAGGTAGCAATCACATCTCCTTCAAAGTCCTGAATCTTGGCAACTACATTGTCTACAATACCCACTGATTCCTTGCTCCCAAGTGCTCCATCTACAAAATCCTTCTGCATATCAACTACAATTAATATATTTTTCATTGCACGCATCCTTTCTTTTCTTTGCCATACAAACACTAAACCACTTACTCCATAATTTTTTTTCTTATAATATTTGTTTACTTGTAACTATTCAGGTAGGTCGAAGCATTTACTGCTGAGACCGTAAGAAAATGATACGGTAAGCAAAAATCCCATCGCTGAAAGCGATTTTAAATGGATTTTTGCATCGTAATTATGAAGGTACTGAATAATTACGTTTACTTTTTAATTATTATCAATTTGATAATAACTTTTTTTAGAAATGTGTCAAGCACTTTCCTATTTCTTAACAAAGAATGTGCTATGCACATTCTCGCGCCGAGCGTGGGCGCTTGCGACATATTACATTTTCGCGCGAGTGCGTATCCTCGCGGAGCGTTTTTGCTTTCTAGGGAAACGCTGATTTAATCAAGCAAATTCCCTTTATTTTTGATATAATTAGAGTATCAAACGAAAGGTGCTGATACCATGAAACAACAGACATTTAGTGACATTGAATATTCTAACAGAAAAAGAAAAACCAAACGCGAAGAATTTCTGGAAGCAATGGATGAAATCATCCCATGGAAATATTGGGTGGATATGATTCGTCCCTACTACCCTTCTGGGAAACGTGGTCGTCCACCAAGAGATATTGAAGTTATGCTTCGCATGTACCTTATGCAGAATTGGTTTAATCTGTCGGATGCAGGCATAGAAGATGAAATATACGATAGCTATGCCTTGCGTTCATTTATGCATATAGATTTTCTTACAGAACAGGTACCGGATGCAACTACATTACTCCATTTCCGTCATCTTCTTGAAGATAACGATCTCGGTGAGAAATTATTCAATGATGTCAAGGAACGTCTTGATAAAGCAGGTCTCATCATGCACGGCGGAACTGTGGTTGATGCAACTCTTATTGCAGCGCCAAAATCCACAAAAAATCACGATGGAAAACGTGACCCGGAGATGCACCAGACTAAAAAAGGTAATGAATGGTACTTCGGAACGAAAGTACATTCAGGTATCGATGCAGGTAGTGGCTATGTTCATACAATTACCGGTACATCTGCAAATGTGCATGATATCGTAGAGACTTCAAAATTAATCAGGGAAGATGATGAGATCGTGTATGGAGACTCCGGTTATGCGGGAGCGACCAAACGTCCCGAATTTCAGCAAGACGAGCATCTTTCTAACATAGAACTCCGTACCAACGTACGCCCTTCCAGTATTAAGGTTCCCGACAGTTATGAGGGAATCAACTGGGATAAGCATATAGAAAACCGTAAATCATCTACCCGTGCAAAAGTAGAACATCCTTTTTTGATTGTGAAGAATCAGTTTGGATATAAAAAGGTAGCATACCGTGGAATCCGCAAAAACATGAATCGATTCCATATCCTGTTTGCCAGTGCAAATCTGGTCATGTGCTTCCGTGCCGGAAGGACGAAAGAATTTTGCATGGCATAACTGCGCCCTTTTATGAGGGAAATGGCTCAAATAAGCAGTTAAAAGGGTACAAAAATACGGATTTTACACAAAAAAGGTGATAAATCTATAAAAACAGTATAAAGGAAATGTTTAAGTTGTATTAATCAGCGTTTCCTTAGAAGGAGATGGCAGGATTCTTGGTATTGATAATGGTCGCCCGGATTGTCATGAGCTATGGAAGGATACAACACGAAGTACCTTTCATGGAATGATGCTTATCATTGTACAGGTAGGAAAAACAGCAGGGACAATAAAGCTTTCGGTTCAGGACAAGGATAAAAAATTAATATCTTCAGAGTATGAGATTTCTGTGGAGTAATAGGAGGAAATATATGAGTAAACATATAGCATTTGGCGTTGATCTTGGCTGGGTTAGTCAGTTAGAGGCAGAAGGGGTATCCTGGGTAGATGAAAATAACCGGAAAATAGACCCGATTGACGCATTGGTGGATATGGGAGCTGACTCGGTTAGACTTCGAGTTTTCGTAAATCCACCAAAGGAGGCATATTGGAAAAAGCGTGAGGATGAGACTTGTATGCTTGGCTTTTGTGATGCGCAGGGCGTATTAGAAATGTCTAAGCGTGTCAAGGCTAAGGGACTAACGCTGATGATCGATTTTCATTATAGTGACCATTTTGCAGATCCTCAGTTTCAGGATATTCCAGAGGCTTGGAAAAAGGAAGATAACGAGGGCTTGAAAAAGTGTGTCTATGAGCATACGAAAGAGGTATTGAGTTTATTGACACAAAATGATATTTACCCTGAATGGGTACAGGTTGGTAATGAGATTAATCCGGGCTTACTTCTTCCTAATGGCAGCAAAGAAGCGCCAGAGGTAATGGTATCTTTTTTAAATGCAGGCTATGAGGCAGTCAAGGAATGCTGTCCGAGTTGTCAGGTTATTACTCATCTTGCAGGAATCGATAATGCAGACTGGGTTGCGCCTTTTCTTGATACGTTCTTCTCTTATGGTGGAAAGACGGATATCATAGGCTTTTCTCATTATCCATATTGGTATAAGATGATGAGGGGAGAATCAGCGGTAACGCAGGATTTGCAGAAGAATCTGACAAAGTTTGCGAAAAAGCATCACAAGCCGGTCATGATTATAGAGGTTGGTGGTCCTGAAAACGAAGAGAAGGAAACCTATGACCTTCTGTGTGACACCATTGAAGCAGTAAAGAATGTACCGGATGATATGGGAAAGGGAGTCTATTATTGGGAACCTGAGGTTGGAAAGGATTTACTGCCGGATTATTATCCATTAGGTGCAGCTGTATTAGTCCGGGAAAAAACCTTAAGGTTTACAAAGGCAATGAAAGCATATAAAAAATATAATTTATAGACAAAAATAAGCCAGTGCGTTTTTGATATATGCACTGGCTTTAAATCATTTTAGGAAATTGTTAAGTAGTGTTAGTTTTACAATAACGTTATTGTGTTATATTTTTATATTTTGTTAATTCTGCTACAAGTTTTCTGATTTTGCTTAATAGCTGTTTTGCTTCTTCTGCCTCCATCTGATTATTAGAACTGTGCATTTCTACATCCTTTGCATTTGTTGATATTTGTTCGCTTGATGCAGAGAGCAGATGTATATTCTCAATAATATTATTGTTGGATTTCAGAAGATGATGAATTTTGGAATTAATATCTTCAATACGTTGTGTCAATACGGAAATATTATCACCGATTGTTCCAAAATTATCAGCAACAGCTTCAACCATGTTATTTTGTTTGTTCATAGCTTCAATGGAAGTTGATACAATATTTGTAGCATCTTGAGCATGCTGATTCAATTCTTGTATAATTCCTGCAATCTGTTCTGTTGCCTGTTTTGTTTCTTCGGATAAAGTTCTAATCTGGTTTGCAACAACACCAAATCCCCTACCAGCTTCTCCGGCACGAGCACTTTCAATGGATGCATTTAATGCCAATAAATTGGTTTGATTTGAAATAGAAAAAATAACTTCTGTAATCTGCTGAACTTCATTTGATTTCTTTTGAAGTTCTTCCATAGTTTCAGCCACATGAGAGTTGGTTTCTCCTATTTGCTCAGCATTTTCGCGGATGTCTTTAATGGAGTTCATACTTTCTTTCATCATTTTCGCAGAATCATTTGCTGTTGCAACCATGACCTTGGCATTTTCTACGGTTTCGTTAATAGCACTATTAATCATTTCGGTCATTTCACGTTGTTTCTGTGTACTAGAAACAGTTTCTTGTGTCTGAACAGAAATATCTTTGATGGAACTATAAACAAGATTAGATGATTCATGTAAGCTATCGATTAAGTCAGCAGTACTTGTTACTTCTTCTTTTACAGAATCTGAGATACGGAGAATATCCTGTACCATTTTGTTTTGAACTTGTTGTTCATTGATTACAGATTGCATCATATCATTTGTAAACCTTTGTGAAAGTTTTGAGATAATATGAACTACAATTACTAATTCAAAATTGATAACCATGCTAATGAATGCAATATTACTGCCGCCAAACATATAACCGTTGAAAATCCATATAAGAGTACGTATAATACTTACTCCCATTAATATGTAAAACATGATGTTCTCATATTTTTTGTCATGATATAAAATAGTCGAGATTAGCATTGGATAAATATAAAATGTAACCATGACATTTTCACCTGTTATCATAATATATGTCCATCCAATTGCAAAGCTGATTAACATAAGATATTTTAGCTTTTCACTAGAATTATCTCTTTTGTATGTAATCCAACTAACCAATAATCCGAGTAGTAATATGGCTGCAGGAATTAATCCTAGTTTTCCATAACTTGTTTCAATGGCAAATGTTTGAACAAACAGTGCAAAAATTAATACTACTTCTATGATAGTACTACTAATTAATGCTGTTTGATTTACTTTGATTCGACGAGTATTTTCATCACTGTAATTCATTAAGCCGCTGTTTGAGATTGTTTTTTCATTGCTCATAATTATCACTCCTTTTGAATTACTTTTTGATATGAAATGTGTTTATAATTTAAATCTTGATGTAATCGTACGTAATTTCTCAGCAGAATCTCGACAGTTTGTTGTACGTTTATAGGTTTCCGTTGTAAGATTAACGACGTTTGTGGTTTTTGATGCAATATCGTTAATGCCTATTGAGCATTCACTGACATTATTGCTAATACCTTCCATGGCATTGGAAATGTCCATAATACCACGTTTTAATTCAATAACCTGGTTATTGGCAAGTGTCATGAAGTCTTCAATGGTCTTGGTTGCATTGCTGTATTCTTCACTGGATGCCATAAAGTCAGAGTAATCATTCATGACCCTATTTTCAAGGAAATCGAGGGCACCTACCAGACATTTGGTTAATGTTTCGACGGACTGGTTAACGTGATTTACAATCGTAAGAATATCGGCACCTGTTTGGGTTGACTGCGCAGCCAGTTTGGAGATTTCACTTGCAACAACAGCAAAGCCTTTTCCCTGTTCACCAGCTCTTGCAGCTTCAATAGAAGCATTTAAGGATAACAGGTTGGTCTGCTCTGCAATGTACTGAATCGCGTTAACAAGCTCGTTAATCTTCTCAACCTCTTTAGCATTGGTGATAGCCTCATCAGAGGTTTTTCGAATCGTATCATATACACGAATCGTTTCGTCGCTTGCGGTTTTCGTTTTTTCGTAGATAGAAGTA
Organism: Lachnospiraceae bacterium; assembly: GCA_036310845.1. GTDB lineage: Bacteria > Bacillota > Clostridia > Lachnospirales > Lachnospiraceae > COE1. The sequence goes on from JAXJRB010000233.1 coordinate 29,696, forward strand.
GCTTTGCGATTCGAAGTTCCTTAATAGCCTTGGAAAAATCATCTTTGGTATTTTCATTTTGAGCATTTTGGTATATCATAAGTTCAGCACCTTTTCCTTTGTGTAATGTTGTTTGTGGTGAACTTATTATATCAA
>JAXJRB010000234.1:0-1546 GCA_036310845.1 Lachnospiraceae bacterium
GAACAGAGGAGTCCTCGCGGCACAGCCGCTGCGGTTACCGCTAAAAACATGCCGCAGGCATGTTTTCTTAACGCGGAAACAGGTTCACAAAGCGTTAATCCATCCCGAATGGGTTTTCAGAACAGCACTCACTTTTGTGGGTGCTGTTTTTTTATTATCGCACACAGTTCTCTTAATTTATTCACAATTCTATGATATAATGATATCAGTTCGATAAACTTGAATTTAACGGAGGTTACGTATGCTTGAAAAAATGAGTGATTTCTTTGAGGCAAGACTTGACGGATATGATGAGCATATGATGACTAACATCGAATATGCAAGCGAGTTCTATCCTTTTACGGCAAAGCAATTACCGACCGCTGAAAACTGTTGCATACTTGATTTGGGTTGCGGTACAGGATTGGAACTGCAAGAATATTATAAGCTTAATTCTTCGGCAAAGGTTACGGGAATAGACCTTTCACAAGGAATGCTAACCGAGCTTCAACGAAAATTCGTTGGCAAGAATATAACCTTGATTCTTGACTCATATTTTGATGTTCCGCTTGGTGAAAATGTGTTTGATGCCGCTGTGTCTGTTGAAAGTCTGCATCATTTTACAAAAGAGGAGAAAATTCCCCTATATGCTAAACTTCATACTGCACTGAAAGAAAACGGTTACTTTATACTGACGGATTACTTCTCCTTGTCAGATGACGAAGAAGAGATGCATCGTCAAAACTTGATTGCCTTAAAAACAGAACAAGGTATTACCGATGACGAGTTTTACCATTATGATACACCCCTCACTGTGAAACACGAGATTGAAGCATTACTTGAAGCAGGTTTTTCCAATGTCGAGGTTTTGAACCATTGGGGAGCAACATACACCGTTAAGGCAGTTAAATAACTGACAAATTCCAATAGGTCGAACAGTTAGGAAAATAAGAATTTGTAGGTGCGTGCAATGAACCTAATAGAATTAACTCACAAGAACGATATTTTACAAACATATGAGATTTACAAACACTGTATGTTTATGCCTACCGAAGAAAAGTTTAATAAGAAAGTAGAACAATTTCTGAATAATAACTCTGTAAAAATCTTTGCTTGTTTTAGTCACGGAAAGATTGTGGGTGTTATGGCTGTTTCTTTTATTGAACAGAAGAAAGTTGAGATATTAGGAATTGCGGTTGATTTATCTGCTCGTGGCAAAGGCATTGGTTCTTATATGATAAAACAAGTGATAAATAATTATGATTTATTGTCTGTATATGCTGAAACGGATAATGATGCCGTCGGTTTTTATCAGAAGAACAATTTTAGTATTACAGAATTCTCTGAAATTTATGACGGTGAAACGGTTATCCGCTACAAATGTGAATTAACCCAATTCCAATAGGTCGAACAGTTAGGAAAATAAGAATTTGACAATTATTTAGTTAATAAGCTGGAGGTTTTCCAAAGTGAATAAAAAGAAAAACAGAGTAGCCATTGTGATAATGATTGCATTGGTATTTGGTTTTATACTATGTATACAACTAATCCCTGACGAATATAAGCC
>JAXJRB010000235.1:0-7169 GCA_036310845.1 Lachnospiraceae bacterium
CAATAACTTTGCAATTTTCTTTTAGTTCTATTGCGTAGAATTCATCTGATTGCACTCTATATGACAGATGTTCCTTTCCATTTTCATAAGTTATTCCTGGATATCCTTCAAATTCATCGTTCTCAAGTTGAACGAGATATTCAAACAAATCATCGTAATCGGAATTTTCAAACATTCTTAATATTAGTCTTTCAGTTTCTATTATCATTTCATAAGTTCCTTCCACCACAAAACATCAATTTATTTCACTTGCAAGCAATATAAACATCCATACTCTCTCCATCCGTCTCAAAGCATGGAATTACTTCATTTTCGACATAAACCAATCCATTAGTTCTCATGTAATCATTCAAAGTATGGTATGCTCCCGGAATCGTTACAAAAGGATTATCAAAAGGTCTGTCAATGTGAATTGCTACATATTTGTGTTCCGTCTGTTCTTTTATTTCCAATTCCTTTGGCGTAATTCCTTCAGGCAATATCCATGCAGCTGTGTATCCATGCATATTGTAAACATTAATCTGTTCAATTGACAGCTTTGGGAAATCCCATCCTATTACTTTAGGATTTTCATCACCATTTTCTTTTGCATACTTATATACTCTGTCAATAGCATCTCCTTCTGGATCCGTGCTTACAACCGTATGCTCCACGTATCGAAATCCAGGAACCATTTCAATGCGTAAATTTGTGTATTTATCGCTTCTTTTGTCCATCTCATCCCTGAAAAGATTATCCAGTGTACAGTTGAACACTTTACACAGCTCAAGAGCTTTATCCATTTCTGGATTTGCTGTATCCATTTCCCATTTTGAAATAGTCTGACGGCTGACATTCATTTTCTCTGCCAGAGATTCCTGTGTCATATTTCCACTTAGTTGCCTTAAATACTGAAGATTAGTTCCGAAGCTCATATAACCACTCCCTACAATTGTTTTTCATAATATACATTTTCGCCATCTCTGCCGGTTTCAATATAGCCACACTTTTTATAAAACCGGTTCGTCCGCGTATTCCATGTTGGAGTATCTAATCTTATCATTCTTGATGAAAAGAGTCTTTCTATATCTTGCATTAACGCAATGCCATATCCTCTGCAGAAATATTTTGGATCAATAAATATTCTTCCTACAAATAGTTCATCTCTTCCAAATATAACAGCACCACCAACGATGGTCTCATCCTCACAAATATATGTGTACAGATGATTTTGCTCCATCATCTCCCTATGCCATCCTTCAGAATTATATCCCGGTGGTCCATCATTTTCCGATCCACCTACTAGCACATCTGTATCGAATGCTTTCGTAGAAATGCTTGTTAGTTCTTTTACATCACTGGCAATGCTTTTTCGTAGAATCATCATTATCTCTCCTAAGAATTTGTATATATCGATCTTAGAATATTCAATAATGATTAACTTTACCACCAACTAGCAATTGCTCTTTTATCAGAATACGCAACTTAAAGTTGCAACAATTCATAAAATTCAAATAATCGCGTGCTTTATAACAAAACTTTTTTGTATATATAATCAAAAATTTGTTTCCATCCGGCCATCTCTGAATCATCATTCCAATACTGCTCTGTTAATTCATCCAAGAGGCTTACCTTTTGTCTCATCGTCTTTACCATCTCTCGTCTTTTCTCTGGAGAAACTGCTTTCAATTTTTCATTTTGTGCTTTATAACTAAATGACGTGAAGAAATTATGTACATCATAATACTCCTCATTATCCGACTTAAAAACCGTCTCCTCAGGAAATAATGCTATTACATTTTCAAAAGCATCTCGAACATCACACAACTCAAATTCTTGCAGAACTATTGGAATATAAGGTACAAAATCAGCCTGTTCTCCTATAAGGCAATCCCATCCTTCAGATTTCCATATACCTATCATGTTAATCCCTATATGTAAAATAAATAGTTCCGAAGTAACCTTTTCTTTAATTTCAGCCAAACTTCCCAGTTCCCATAGCTTATCAGATAGTTGAGCAAATGCTGCTTCGTTTATATCATTTAAATCTTTTATTACATCTTCTATTTTCAGCATATCTCTGTTTCACTTTCTTAGATATTTTCTATTAGTAAAATTCAAATTCATGCGTGCTTCCAATCTCTCTGTAAGACTGAAATTTGTAGCTCCATCATTTATGCAAAGAATTCTTCGCACAACGAAATAAACTCCTTCATATTGCTCATCATTGCCGGATGACCACCCTGCTCAAAGATATGAGACTTAGCCATACACGTTCTGCTACAAATGCTCTCGAACAGTTTATGATAGTGCCCTGCCGGGAACATTTCATCTTTTGCACTGCCTGTAAGAAGCAGGCTGACCTTCAGCTCATCTATTGGTTTATGAAAGAATGCACCGATATTTTCTGCATGGGCAATTATGGCTTCTGTATCCGCATCAACCACGCTTTCCCAATCATCGCCATGCATTAATTTAAGCATCCTCCGAAAATCCTCATTTTGCTTTGCGTATTCACGGCCAATGCGAATCTGTTCGGTGATGTCAGAATTTGCAGATAAGCCTTCAAAACTGTCTGCAACAATGGTGTTGACCATATCTGGATTTTCCAGCGCCATATTGATGGCTGCAATAGCGCCGCCACTGCTGCCAATCACATCCACTTTTTCAAATCCTTTATGTTTGCAAAGGGCAGTCGCCTGCCTTGACCATTCATACCAAAGGTCCGAAGACCATTTTTCACATCTTTCTGATTGTCCACATCCGAGAAAGTCAGGAACGATTACATAGTGCTTTTCAGAAAGCATTGGCAGAATTGGTGCAAACATTTTTCCGCAAGCGGTATTGCCATGGAGCAGGAGCAGTGGCTTTCCGTTGCCGATTTCTTCATAATAAATCTTTTTTCCTTCATAATAAAAGTTACTCATACTCATCCCTCCAACAATAAATTCAAATTTGTCAAATTCACAATATGAATTTTTTCCAACTCTAACTATATCACAGAATAGCACTAATTTGTATAATAATTCACTTAATATCACACTTCTTTTTATAACTTATTGTTGATTGATTTTCTTCATTCGTTGTCTTGCTTGCTCCCTCTGTTCATCAGATAGTCTCCTTGGTTTACGATAAGTAATGGATGTTTTAGGCATTTCATAGGTCTTTGAAATATCTGTTTCCTTTATGCAATGAAATGTATTGGGATATTCATTAACTAACGTATCTAACTGTCTAATAACAGTGGAATCCATAGTGAAAACAGTAGCGTTTTTTTCTCCTGCATTGAAATTGATGATTGTTTCCTGCTCATACTTGGTAAGATTCATCGTATCTGTCCACCTCTCTTCCTATGCCTTTCTCTGTTGATTTTCTGCTCATCAGTTATCGATTGTTTTAATTGTTCCTTTGCTTTTGCAAGTCTTTCTCTGATGGAATGGTCACATTCATAAAGCTTACGACACTTAACGGATGAAATCAGCATAGAGCATACTTCTGGTGATAGTGAAGACAATTTGTCCATTGTTAGGCTAACGGTTCTGTATGTAGCTGTGTCTTTGATTTTAGGTAAAATCTCATGAAGCCCTGCAATTGTTGCAGATTTTCCATTTTCCCCAAACTGATAAATCAGATTGATTTCATCAGCTGAAAAATCAACCATTCTCCTACTATCCTCTTGCAACCTCTCAACGCTTAGACACGATACTGTATTGCCTTTGCTCTCATAGGTATCTCTGGTAATAATCACTCCATGTTCATCTGTCTGGTGTATTTCAAGACGATTGTTATCGTGTGGAATTGCCACCAACCAATGTAAATTATCATCTGGTTTCGTATAGACACTCTGGTATCTGTCTGAGTATCTGTCATTCTTCTGAAATTCTTGATTCTGGTCATAAAAACCAAGTATTGTATGTATTTGATTTTCCTGCATTTCATGCTCCTTTCGTGGGTTCGTAAACCCGAATGATGGATAGGATGGATAGGATAAGATATGATAGTTAGTTAATAGAGGTATATCTTTCTTTTATTCTTTTTATTTTTCTTTGGTTCTTTCTTTTTCTTTTTCTGCTTTTCTTTCTAAGGGGGAAGAAGGAAGGAAGAAAAGAGAAGGGAAGGCAGGGAAGGAAGAAAACAAAACCGGCTGTACTTTTTACAGGACTGGAATTGCACTTTTTACACACAAAAAAACATCAAAGCAAATCACTTGTTCAAATGATTCTCTCTGATGTCCTTTTTACTCCAGTTCATCCGATAATTGCCGAATGAACCAATTCTATATTCTGTTATGTGATAATTTCCTTCACTATGCTTTCTTGCGATTCAGATTCACAATAATTATCGAATGATTTATTTTGCAACTTTGGGTTCTCCAATCTGCTCTCGATATTCTGCGATACTGATACCATAAGGATTGGGATTATTGGCTTTTTTCTCTGCCATCAATGCCCTTCTTCGTCCTTCATAACTCTTTTCATAGGCTTTATATTTGCCACTTTTACGGTATTTCATGTAACGTTCATGGCATTTGTCTTTCCATTCTTCCCTCTTGGCAAGTTCTTCTGCAAGTCTTGCCTGCTCCTCTGGATCAGGTTCTTCTTGTGGTGGCACATAGCAACCGATAAAGCTGAAATAAATATCAATCTTCTGTGTTGTATCTCTGCTCCCCTTTCTGTCCCTCTCATGAACCGCAATCTTTTCAACAAGTTCATTCAGCATATAAGGTGTCAGTTCATCAAAATTGTCATATTTCTTGATGATGTTTAGGAATTTCTTTCCATCCTTTGTTTCTGTATGGAATCCTGCAAGTGTCTTCTCAATTTCACAGATTTCGTGCCTTAACCTTTCCTGCTCGGCGTCATATTGTTTTGAAAGTGCTTCGTATCTGCTGTCTGGAAGTTTTCCCAGTATGTTATCCTCATACATCCTACAAAATAGGCTTTCAATCTCACCTAATCGCTTGTTATTACTATCTATCTTTCTCTGTGCAAGAATGATTTCATCCCTGTGTTCATCCTCTACACCCTTCTCCATTTCCTTCAAAAAACCTTCTTCATCAAGGTCTACGTAGGCTCGAATATCTCTAAGTGTCTGTTTAACAAGTTCAAGAACAGCTTCACCTTTTACTCTGTGACCAGTAGGGCAAACAGTTCCGACTGGTGATTTTGAGTAGTTCGCACATACATAATTGCACTCTCTTTTTCCATTGCTTGTCCTATGTTGGTGCATAGGTCTGCCACAATCGGCACATACAACAATCCCAGTAAGTGGATTTACCTCGCCCCACCCATTCGGATATCTCTTACAGTTACCACGAATTCTATGAACAATATTCCAAGTTTCCTCGTCAATTATCGGCTCATGAGTGTTCTCAAATATCAACCACTCACTTTCATCCACGTAATGACTTTTCTTGTCCTTGAAGTGCTTTCTGGTCTTAAAATTAACTGTGTGACCAAGATATTCTCTTTTATCAAGAAGGTGTGTTACTGTTGAACCCCACCAATGATAAGGTTCATCAAATTTGACTTTCTGATGTAATCCAAAACCTAATTTTTGAAGATGTACGGCAGGAATATCAATCTTATCAGCTTCAAGTTCTCTTGCTATCTGATAAGGTCCTGCACCCTCAACTGTCCTGCGATAGATTCTCTTTACTACCTCAGCAGCTTCTCGGTCAACAATCCATTCTTCTTTGTTCTCTGGATTTTTGATATATCCATAAACCGGGGAGCTGGCAACGTGTTTTCCTGCTTTTCCTTTGGCTTGAAATGTGGAACGAATCTTCTTACTTGTATCTTTGGCATACCATTCATTCATGATATTTTTGAATGGCAATAAATCATCATCCCCATGAATACTATCGTGATTATCATTGATAGCAATCAATCTTACATTTTTCTGTCTGAGCATTTCCTGAATCTGACCAACCATCAGATAATCTCTTCCCAGTCGGCTCATATCCTTCACAATGACAGTTCCAATCTCTCCATCTTTGATTCCATTCATCATTGCCATAAAGCCAGGACGGTCAAATCTTGTTCCAGAAATACCATCATCAAAGAAATGCTTGTAGTTATTCATTCCATGCTCTCTTGCATAGGTTTCCAACAATAGTTTCTGGTTGGAAATACTAAATGATTCCCCTTGTTGTTCATCATCATGTGAAAGTCTTTCATAAAGTGCTACTGTCAAATTGCTGTTCTGTTTCATATAAACTCCTTTCTGCCTTCTCAACAAAAAAAGAATGAGTACATCTTCTCATTCCCTACGTTAAAATGGCTATTTCTATCTGCTAGCAGATATTCTAACCTATAAACATCATAAGAAGACGCTTATAGGTTATAACACCCGCCGCCAATTTGTATTTTTTATATTGCTTCACCGCGAAATGGTCGGGGCTGCGTTCTTCTAAATCGGCAAAGAGCAGATCAACGGGGCTTTGGTATTCCTCGTCGTCCTCGCGTGCTTCGCTTGCATTGATAAGTTCAAGCAGCGTTGTAAAGTTCATTTCCTCGGCGGGGGCTTCATACCAAATGTAGCCGATCAACGCGCAATATAATAATCTCTCGGCTTTCACCCAAAAATCTTCCGCGCTTTTTTCTCCCTCGCCTTTGGTATTGACAATAAGGGTATTGACAACCTTTAACACGTCCTTTTCGCTGCGGATATACACAAAGGGGTTATATCGCATGGATTTCTTGAAGTTTATCGTATTCAGCACTTTTATCTTGTAGCCGCCGCGCTGCAAGAGCTTTCCGCACTCGATTAAGACGGTGCCTTTAGGAAGCGTTTTGTCAATACAGAGAATGATAATTCACTATAAAAAATGTTCGTTTTAATGATGGACTGGCTTAGAAATTGCCAGCAACCACTTCCTGACGTATTAAATTCTTCATTCTGTCCTCTACTGTTACCTTTTTCGCATTGTTGAAGAACACCCCGACAAGGTAAGTAGTATTTCCGATCTTCGTCATGAAATTACCGCCATCTATATAATTTGCTTTGTTTTCCACTGTTTTATCTCCTTTCATTCGCACCTCTCCTTTCCCAAATCCCCCCTACAAGGGAAAGGGTAACAAAAAAGGTAACATGACCGAAAAGACTTCTCAAATCACCGCTACCCATGCTTGCTACCCGTATTTTATTTATTTTTCTATTTTCTTGTTACTTTTGTTACCTTTCATAGA
>JAXJRB010000236.1:0-2650 GCA_036310845.1 Lachnospiraceae bacterium
CAGCTATAACTACAATGTATGTAAGAATACCCATTTCACTCAAATCAAAGTAGAAGCTACCTGCCATAAAGAGATTAAAGCCAATCCCCCCTGCACCTGCTGCTGCACCCATTGCAACAGCATTGGTGAAGTTGATTTCAAATCTCATAAATGTCCATGCAACCATGTAACTTATGCTTGACGGCAAGATCGCCTGCATGACAATTTGCCAAAAACTTGCACCGCTTGCTCTCAATGCCTCTATCGTCCCCTCATCAATTTCTTCTATTGCTTCTGCATAGACTTTTGTTAAGTACGCAAAGCTGTGGAAAGTAAGACCGACAACTGCTGCAACGCTTCCAAGACCGGCAGAAATTGCAAAAATCAACACCCATAAAATCGTCGGAACGGCTCTTACCAGTGCAACAATACTTTTTACCACATTTGCAACAGTATTATTTGCAATGTTTTTTGCACAAAGAAGTGAAGAGAAAAAAGCTAAAATCATTCCAAAAACAGTAGATAATGCACCGAGACAAAATGTTACCAAAAGTTGATATAAAACCTCCATCATCGTTCCTCTTGAGAGCTTTGGAGATAAAAATACTGTTTTGGCATTGGTAAAGGTATCCGATATTGCTTTGCCTAAATCAATATCCTTATAGTCAAATGTTAAAAGAGCAATAACCGATATTGCCGCAAGAACAAGGATAAGGAGCTTAATGGCAGAATTACTTTTACTTTTTGCGGAAATTCTTATTTTACCGTTTCTGCCTTTTTTAATTTCTGCTATACCAACAGCTGTATTCATTACATAATCACTCTCCTATAAAAAGTCAAGTGGCTTTTACCAACTTGCTATATTTTTATTATTTTTGAACAACCCATTTGGGTTATTCGAGGGCATCGCCCTCTTAATTATTACTCAGCATAAAACGGTATTACTGTCAAGGGCACAAAGTGAGCATAGCGTTCCCTTGACTGTGATAACGGTTTATGCTATCAAACAATCCTTTTCTGCTTTCTTCATCAAATCAGGATTGAATGGTTCGTGATTATTAAGCATTGCAAAAACTATTCTTGCAACCTTTCTTGTCAATGCAATGATTGCCCTGCCAGAGCCTTTATTTATTTTCATCAGCTGATAGTCTTTCATCAATTTCCACTCCGCCGTATTTTGCGGTTGTCTGATTATTCCCATTGCTACCTGTACAAATGCTGTTCTTAAATCTTGCGGACCTCTTTTTGTGATATGCCCCATATGTACACTATTTCCTGAATTGTGTACACTCGGAACTATTCCCAAGTACGATGAAAATCTCTTAAAGTCTCCGTCAAATCTTTCTATGTTACTCAAATATGATGCTATTGTTGTTGCTCCAACAAAACCAATGCCCGGCATCGTCATCAGCAACTCAACATCTTCATTTTCTTTCACCATTTCCTTGATTTGTTCTTCAATCATCTTGACTTTTGCATAAATATCATCTAAAATATTTAATGTCACCTCGAGTGACGAGGCAGTGAATTGTGAGTAACCTTGATCCACGAGATCTTTTAACAATTCCTGCCTTTTCTTTTTGCTCTGAAACTGGGCAGACTTTGTTTCAATCCCGTATCCTAAAAGCATTCCGTGAATTTGATTTTTTATCTTCACAGTACTTGAAACCAGTATACTTCTGGTTTTAAGCATTCTTCTCACTTCTTCACTTGTCTGGTCACACAAATGTGACTCTGGAAGCATATCCTTTGAAAGATAGTATGCAAGTGTTGCTGCATCATTCGCATCCGTTTTCTTTGTGCTCAGTGTTATCACTTTGAATTTACTTGTATTAACAACAACTACACCAAAGCCCTCTGCTTCCATTTTGTTTTTGAAGTATCTTGCATTACCTGTTGCTTCTACTGCAATTTCAACAACTGCCTCGTTTTCTTCTTCAATTAGATGAACCTTTTTGCAAAATTCTTCATAACCTTCCGAATTTGTTTTAAATACTCCGTTTAATACCAATTCTCCGGTTTCCTCATTTACTGCACTTACCGTAAACTGCAGTTTGTGCAAATCTACTCCTATGCAGATTCGTGGCATTTCCTCTGTCTTACGCATTTTCTTTTCTTCCTTTCGCTTTATACAGCAAGACAGCTTCTGTTTGACAATCCGAGCCAATCTCCTATCCGACCTGACATTTCTGCCGACCATTGCATGATTCGATGCTAACCCTTCATTCTCCTTAAGAGATCTCGAAGACCATTAACTATGACGAATTAGTATCTACTCTGTCTTTCTGTTACATCTATTGTACCAGATTTGCAGAGTCCCCGCATTGTCCACCACTTATCTTTTTATCATGCCTCCTTAACTTGCAAAATCACTTAACCATCAATACCATCTTCAATTATGATTTTGTTTATTACATCGTTTTCTACATAAAAGAATATTCTCTTAAACCCTATATCATTGTCAGGATCGTAAACATAATATTTTCTTTCGATTGATTCGGAATATATCAAATAATCTTTATATAAATCCTTTAACTTTTTCGTATTATCTCCAACCTTAATTCCTCTTGTTGTTTCATAAGCAGCAGATTCAGTGGATATTTTACTAATAATACTTTCGTTATCATCTGAAATCATTGCTCTTATTTCAACATCTTCATACTTATTGTAA
>JAXJRB010000237.1:0-2037 GCA_036310845.1 Lachnospiraceae bacterium
ATATAATAGTTGCAGAATTGATGAGAATAAGCGGGAGCGATGCAATTATTGTAATGGATAATGAAGTATGGTATTGTATAGATGGTTTACCAAATCGGAATTGACCGAATAAGTTAATCGTGCCATATGGCTTGATTATAAATACAAAGATAAAAACGCAATGTACATTAAAAATGTACTAGAGCTGGTAGGTAGCCCAGCCGTCCTATGCAAATAGGGTAAGTAACCTGCCCCTCCGGGTTGTCCATTCTTTGTTCAATTCATTTTAGGAGGGATTCTTATGGACAAAGCAAGTGGAAAACTGACGGTATATTTTGAAGAACCATTTTGGGTAGGTGTATTTGAACGTATTGAAGATGGTAAACTATCTGTGGCGAAGGTAACATTTGGTGCAGAACCAAAGGATTACGAAGTGCAGGAATATATTCAAAAATACTATTTTAGTTTGAAATTCAGTCCGGCTGTTGATACTGTTGTAAAAGATATAAAAAGAAATCCCAAAAGGATGCAACGTGAAGCGAAAAAACAGATGCAGGAAACAGGCATCGGCACAAAATCGCAGCAGGCATTGAAATTACAGCAGGAACAGAATAAACAGGAGCGTAAAGTGAGGAGCCGTGAGAAAAAAGAAGCGGACGAACTGCGAATGTTTGAACTGAAACAGCAAAAGAAAAGAGAAAAGCATAGGGGACATTAGTCCCTTGGGCTTTTGCTCAAATTCTAATTTTTGAAACTGAGAAATCGGAATTTCAGGAGGTGTTTTTATGCCACAAATGAATAAGGGAGGAAAATTTATTTTCGGGAAATCACTCATTCGGACGGATGGAACATTGCGGATTCCACCGCAGGCAATGGAAGAATATCACATTGCAGATGAAGGAAAAGTATATCTTTTTACCGGAAGTAAGATTACCGGTGGCTTCTGCGTCACCCGGAAAGGCCTTTTGCATCCGTCAAAACTTGGTCACATTTTGGACGATACTCCACCGTTGCTTGACTACTCAGCAGGTTCTGGCGAATTTATCAAATACAAGGGGCGTTCCTACTGCTGGGTAGAGATTTCACAGGAGGGGCAAATTCTTCTTACGAAGAAAATGATGGAATTTTTGAAGGTGAGACCCGGAATGGAGCTGCTCTCTATCCGCAGTAGCGATATCGCGTTTACGATGGGAGCTAAAGGACCGCTATTGGAAAAAGCAGAAAACTATGATGGTGAAATTCCGCTTTTTTAAGTGTAACAATTTGAATTTTCAAAGGGAGTGAAAATGAAATGTGTATGGAATGTTATGTTGATGAAAACAGAAAAACACCCCTGTTAAATCCATTGGATTGTTTAGAAAATCACACACAATACGTTTGTGGTACTTGTGGGCGGTGCATTTGCATTGAACATGACCCCAATCGTGGATTGCAACGGTGGAATTTCCCTTTTAAGTCGTTAGAAATTGCAAAGTTGTATTTGCGTACTGCTGATTATAGTATGAAAAAGCCATGTGGTATTTATGAGCTGAAAAGTGAAAATGGCAGACTTTCATACAAAATCTTTGCGGATAACGAGGACTTGCAGTTATATCTAAAAAAGAACAAAGGAAAAACTTGCGAAGATATGAACCCTATTTTCATTGTCGAAGAATATAGAGAATATGCAAACACACAGGTAAGAAAATTAACATCTGACGAAATACAGAAATATATGTCAGAGCGATAAATTTCAGGTTGTCGGATTGTAAAGGCAGAGCCTTACGCAAGGTGCAGGAGAAAGACTCCGCTCGGGTTAAGGGCGAAGCGCCTTAGCAAGTCAAGGGTGCAACCATTGCCCAGTTAGTGGCGTTTCGCCACTAAGTACTGGGTATTACTTGTAGCAGAGCTTCACAAGATTAAGCAACTTCGTTGCAATTCCCTTCGGGAGAATAATTAAATATTGTTATTATTAACAGACTGAGTAGAGAAATTTACTTGGTCTTTTTTTGTAGAAAAAGAAAGGAAAGAAATGAATGAAAGCAACAAGGCATAATGGAAGAGCTGGTAAGCATGGAG
>JAXJRB010000238.1:0-10030 GCA_036310845.1 Lachnospiraceae bacterium
ATGGAAGAGTGATCTAGAAGTTCATCCTCTTCTAGATCACTCTTCCATTTCAGCTCCATAATAATGCCCGGATATTTCTTTTCTCTCGGAATCAAGCTGATATCATATCTGCCATCACCGGATTCTCTGTTAGATTTAATCTTATATTGATTATCCAGCAAAGCAATCAACCCAAGCGTAAGTCCATGATAAAATCCCTCTGCTCCGGCATCATAAAAGCTTATGGATTTGTCCATATACTCTGAAATTGCTTTTTGCAGTTTTTTAATATCATTTGCATACAGGCTTTCCGCAATCATATTTGCGGTAGTTCTTGTAATGGCACCGATTTGCATCAAGTGTGATAATATCTCGCTCTTATAAACAGAAGCTATTTCTCTATTTGGAATAGATACTTCGCACAAATAAGCACCATCCGCCTGCAATTCCTTCTTCGGCGTCTTAAGATATCCGGCTACTAATAACAGACTATAAATATTTGCAGGATCTTCGGCCAGCGATCTGTATACCACATTCTGATCAATTCTGGCGACTACTTTCTCTCCTCGCAGCAACGCATATAACCTCTCTGTGATATCGTCCGTAGCAATGGTGAGTACATCCTCCAGCACTTCATTTTTTCCGGTATTAACCCAGTACGCCTGTGGAATACAGCCTCTTGAAATGTAATTAATCACAGACCATGGATTATAAATCTCTGTACTACCAAACAGATAACCATCGTACCAATCTTTAAGCTCATCCTCTTTATCTGCAACACCATAATATTCAAGCATCTTTCTTACTTCCGAAGAAGTAAAACCGAAGAACTCATCATATTCATCATCCATCACAGAATTTACAGTCAGATTATTTAACCCACTGAAAATACTCTCCTGTGCAATACGAAGTATTCCCGTAAGAAATCCATAGGTTATATTTTTATTATCTTTAAAAGCTCCCGAGAAGAAGTTTCTCATAAAGCCGATGATTTCATCATAGAAATCCTTTGAGTATCCTTCCTGTATTGGTGTATCGTATTCATCAATAATAATAATCGGGGCCTTTCCATAATGCTTAGTAAGCATCTGCGACAGTTTCTCAAGTGCCGCCGTCAAATCTACCTCTGAAGCTTCTTTGTTTAGCACTTTCTTTAAATATTCTTTTTCATGTTCCGCAAGCTTGTTGCTATCTAAAAGTTCCAGATGTCTTCCAAACTCTGCCTGAAGAAGCGCTTGAATCATACCAATAGTCGCTTCCCAAGAAGCAAATTTCACATCCTTGAAGGTAAGATAAATAACCGGATACTGTCCCTGATGCTTGCGATATTCCTCGCCACATTTCCAAATTGCTTTGTCTTGGAAATACTTACTGGTATCTTCTTCAGAAATCTCAAAGAATACTCGAAGCATATCCATATTAAGTGTCTTTCCAAAACGCCTTGGTCTTGTAAACAGAGAGACCAGTGGCTTCTGATCTAAGAATTCCTTAATCAGCAATGTTTTATCTACATAGTAGTATTCACTCTGTGCGCGAACGTAATCCGAAATACCAATCGGTAAGGGTTTTATTTTAGCATTATTTCTCTTAGCATATTTGCCGGAAGAAACACGGCCGTCTATAGGTCTTGCTGCATCGTCCGGAATAAGCCATTTTCTTCCTTCTTTTACTGCGCCCGGGATTTTTCCTTTGTTGCATAAATCATTTATCGTAATCTTTGAAAGTCCCCATTCTTCAGCTATTTGCTCACTTGATTTCATTCGGCATTCTCCTTTTTTGAAATTAGTGTTCCATGTCTACAAATAGATTATATGTATTTTCGACCGAAATATCAATACCTTTTTGATATTTCAGCCGAAAATGCATTCGCAAGTCCGTAGTTATAATATTGTAAAAGTTCCGCTAATGTCACATTTCCTGTATTCGCCCTGTCACTCAACCCGTCTATAGCCAGCCATATGTGCATATTTCCCCAGTTATATGGCTGATTATCCAGCCTCGCATTTTCTTAATTTGAAATACTTCAAAGTCACTTCAAACAAACTTCAATTTACTTTGAAGTAATACTCATTATGCTCTTTTTTAAAGAAAATAGCACTCCGGCAGTTTCTCTCCACCACCGAAATGCTATTCTTTTCTAGACCATGTCACAGCCCCAAATCCTTAAAAATTTGGTATAAATCTGGTATAAAAATTCCGTTTTAAAATCCAACAACCCGCATATTTACTGGATTCTTTCGAAAACGCGCATTGCTGCCGTGGCAGATGAATAGTACTTTTATCATTGTTATCAAACTCCTTAAATTGCCCGGAAATGCCCAGTTTTGCGGGATATTCCGGGATTATGGTTAAATTGTTGTTTGGTTGTTAGATAGGCAAATTATAGCATAATTTCGCAAGTTGTGACTACCTGTTAGTAGTAGAAATAGTAGTAACACGAATTTTCTTACTACTATGATTTTTTCAAATTGTAGGCATATTTAAACCATCACAGCAATTGTAAACGCTTTGTACACTTGTAAGGTTTAAATATTCTTTTGTGTCTTTCGGAGTAATCCCACGTTTGTCCATGATTTGTTGAAGTTTTATTCTTGCTTCTGTAAGGTTGCTTGTTGGGAACATGTTACACTTCCTTTCATATAGTTCTTATATAAAATATTCTTCCAACAACTTCGCCAAGTGCAATGACATAGGCAAGATAGTTTTACCCGCCTCATATTGAATAGAAGCATTTCGAAGATTGTGAACATCTCTGACACAATCTAATTCTTTTTCTTTATCGCTTACATACATTGGATAGATTTCAATAATATTTCGATGAGTAAAAGCTCTATCATCTTCTAACTTCGTAGTAGCTTGTTTTGTGTTTTTATATTCAGCCTGTGTTCTAGTTTCTTTCGAGTAATATACAGAGTCAAATTTATATACTCCACCTGACTCCTCAAAAGTTTCCATTTTATCATTTGGACTTGGAATATAATCTGGAACTTCGTCATTAACTCTTATTCGAAGCAAATCTATATTATCATAGTCTTCCAAATCAATTTCAAAGCCATACTTTCCATCAATGCCTACTTTTGATACATATCCACTCTGAACATCGTATGCTTCCATAATCTCCTTATTAGTAATTCCCTCTACAATTTTTCTAGAAGTTCCATCTGCAACTATCATAATTTCATATTGCTTATCTTCACTAAGGTCTTCAAACCATTCATACAAAAATCTTTCAGATGGAATAATTCTCTTTCCTGTACCAATTCGTGTAATCATTTCACGGAATTTAATTGGAAATTCTTTGTATTCACACGAAATACGTTCTACTGATTCTTTTCTATTCGCAATCTTTGACAATATACCCAACTCTGTCTCTACCATAATTTTATGACTCGACAAATCACAAGACACTATAATCGGAAATGGTGCTATGGCAATATCATTTAATAGGTTTTTATAGTTTACAACATAAATACCAACTGCTACTTTATTACCCAGAGTCGTTTTCTTTTCAGATTCTACTAGGTAGTTGTGAATACCCAACTGTCGATATGTATCAAGCAACGTACTTTTGATACTTGTATTAATTGCATTTGATTTATCAATCTCTCCATTATTCTTTATCGCTTTTCCACTCTCTATGTTTTTCAATCGCTTTTTCTCGTTTGAAACATAGCCTTCAAAAATAACAAACTGTGTAAGTCTTCCAGTATTTGCAAAACCTACACGTAGTGCACTCTTTGGATCAACTCTAGAATCTACTTTGTTAGACAGTTTGTAGTACTCAGGTCCATGAATAATCACAATAGATATTGTAGTATTCCTTACTACTCCCAATCTATCTTTAACCTCTTGCACTCTTGTATTATGTCCCTCTAAATTATTAGGTTTATTTTCATTGCTACAAGACAAACATTCTGCTAAACCATCTATACAGACGGAAGCAATCTCTACATTTGTATCTGTGAAATGTTCCTTAAGTTTTTCGATTAATGCGTTCCTTAATTCTTCCTGTCCTGCACTATAGCAAACCTCTATTGTCATTTTTTCCGTTCCACATATAGCATCTACGCATTCTCTAAACTTTTCATTCATAAAATTTTTTGTCTTTAGAGTAAAGTCATCTTCAAAAAAAGTTTGTGTAATGGTACTATTACCCGCTTCATGCAACGCTTTTTTACTTCCTCCAGAATATTGAATAAGTTTAGCTTCAATGTCTTCAAATATCTCTCTTCGATCCATTGTACTTATACCAGCATCCTGATTGTGCATTTGCTTATTTCCATCTTTCATACCGTATTCGAAAGCAATATAATAGTCGTTTTGCTCAATGCCTCTCATATACTGTGATGGCTTACAAATGATATCATTAAATCGAACCACATTATCTACTCCGTACATTCCACAGAAAGATTTTTGATCTGAATATACCCATTCAAATTCTTTTAAACTTCTTTCATATTTGGCATGTATTACTTGTAGCTTTTCATCATTGATACGAACATATACGCTTTTCTCATCTGTATAAAATGGTACATTTTCGGATTCGTTTTTGCTAACCCATCTTCTAGAAGATATTTTAACATTTAAGTACGGTTTATTATAAGGTGGTACAGTCTGTACACTAAATGCTGCAACAAAAGAAAAATAATCTTCCTCTTTTGAATCTTTGAATCTTAATGGATCTGTCACAATTTCATTCTTTTTTGAATACATCCAACGAGCTTGTTCGCCGTTTATAGAAATTGATGTTCCTACCAATTCGTTTACTGCAATAAGAGGTAATAATAAATATGCATCCTTGTCTATTACTTCTTCGCCATCAAATAAAATCACATCTTCCTTATAACTACATCCGCTAAAAATGTCTGCATTCAACTCATTGATTACTTGTTCTGCATATTTTTTTGCCTTAACATCATTTCCACGTTTCTTATCTAATTCTGTTTCCGCAATATAAAATGCATCTACCCAAACTTTAATAATCTTTACAACAAGTTCTACATTAATTGGCTCTACACTAATCAACCATCTCTTATCATCTGAGGTATAGTTTACAGATTTCATATCCGTCACACCTGGTAAATAAGACGCAAATAATTTCTTCAAAGAATTAAGCGGTAAATTATGTTTCTCACGAATAAATCTTCCTCTTCCCCCTTGTCCATCTCTTGACAACTCTTCCAATCGTGTAAGTTTCTCCTTTAGCACACTTGGAAGGCTTAAAAAATATATTCTTTTCTCAATATGTTTATTCAATTCCAAAGCTAATGGAATAATATAGTTCTCTTTATTTTTATTCATTAGGACGTTCTCCTTTCAATGCTTTATAAAATGGTTCATACAAAGTTTTAGCCACTAATGGATTCGGACCATGTTCCATTAATTCTTCTAAATAATTTTCTAATTCTTTAAGTGTATCGAAGTTCCCCTGTTCTGTAGCATTAAATGCACCATCTACCCAATAAATTGTTGGATACTGTTCTTTCATTGTGCTACCCAATCGACAAAGACGACCAAAAACCTGTTCTATTACAACAAACAACGAGGCAACTGCGTCTACTTTCATCTCATCTGGTAAATCAGATAAACTTCCTTTCACACCATTTAATCTTGCATATCTATCAAACGCTTCTTTTCGCATTTGATCCATTACAGAAATTCTATTTCTGTAATTAAGACTCGTGTAATGATTCATAATATATCCATTTACCTTTTGAACATGAATATTATAATCACTTGGATCCACCATTGGCCTTACCAAAAACATCACTGTATCAAACCATGCATTACCTGATATGTCTACAATATTGTATCCTCTTTCAATCACACATGCTGGTGCAATTAAGATACCTTCTTTGAAGCTTGTAATATCACGTCTTTGTAATCCATTATCTAGGCTATGTCCTTCCAATTCTCCACTATCTGACTTTAAATACCATACTTCATAATCAGATTCATGCTTTCTTAAGATTTTCTCTACTGCCTTATAAGACACTTTACACTGCTCATAACTATTAACAATCAAAAGAATTTTTTCATCTCGTTTTACACACTTGAAGATTTTCTTCTCATTTTCTTCTATAAGCGTTTTCAGATTATGGTTCTTTAATTCTTGCTTTACACCTGAAACACAAGTGCTACTCTTTAAATTAACTATCTTTGTATTTGCAATATAATCTCTTTTGGCTTGTTCCGCTTCAATCACATAGTCCACTTTATCGCCTATATGATATCTGTCAGACCCAGGCATATATCCTGTTCCTGACATCAGCAAAACATTTGCACCTTGTGGATTTCCATGTTCATCCAACACCAGATATGGCATTCTTAATGCTAAAGCTCGTCCCAATGCAAATTGCTTTTTTATATACATTTCATTATCTCGAACTTCAATTGCAAGTGTATTACCGATTGGTGCATTTGGCATGAACTTCTGCTGTGTCTTAAGATTTCTATTAAGAATCTCTCTCAACTCAATCGGAACATCTTGTAGCCCTTCTACCAGACCTGACAATTTTCTATATATTTGTTCAAATGCAATTATCTTCAATATAAATGTCAATTTCTTTTGTGTTTTAGTTTCTAACTCATTAAACAATTTCTCCACATGAACCCTTTTTTCTTCAATTTTTTTGAAATCCGTCTCTGTTCTATTCGCCACAATCTCTGATATCTTTTCTATCATATATTGCACTGGAATATTACCGGTCTCTGCAATATTTAATAATTCAACTTCTCTAGTATCTCCCTTTCTAATAGATTGTGGTTTGAGCAAACTATAAAATGCATCCCAAATAATTTGAGGAACACCTCCTGTAGTCTTCGATGCTGGATCCAATTTATTGAGCAAGGACATCGCAGAAAAACTTTTCAGTTCACTCTCACTCCATCCAGATTTATATTCCATTATTTCTGAACTAATAGAGATCATTAAATATTCAAACTTATCTAATTCATTAATAAAATCTTGTTCTTCTTTGTTGCTTTCTAATTTTGCCTTTAATCCACTCGTCTTATAATCAAAACGATAACCACTATTTTTAGTCAAATATTCATTGACTGCTAGCATTGGGGCAAATACATTATCTAATGAACAAACTACACTATCCACCTCATCCATAATAACTAAATCAAAATTAGTAATAGCATATTCTAAAAAATTATCTTTCTTTTCTCCAAAAGAACAATAACAAAATCCCTCTAATGTTGTTACTACGATATCTGCGCTTTTTATCGCTCTATCATTTTCTGTTCTCGGACATATATCATAATATTGACACACATATGTATTTCTATAATTTTTATCATTTGCATTTTTGAGCGAAGCACATGGCTCTTGACCATATTTCAGCACTTCTGTTGATTCATTAATCAATGCATTTAATAAACAAGGCTGTTGTAAAATTTCCGATACATGTTCTGATAAATAATCCATACCTCGCATCTGATTATCAATATGTCGTCCTCTTCCATAATTTCCAATGAGAGAACATGCTTTATATCCTAAGTTCTTAAGCATTCTCGTTTTTTTGATTACATCATCTACAGTGGAAAGAATCATAACTACTCTATATTCTTTATCCATAAGAGCAACACTTAATGCATCTGCAAACGTTGATTTTCCGGCTGCAACCTGACCTGCCATATTCACTACGCCATCAATCTTATATGCTTCGGCTTTTATTTTTTCTGCCTTTACAGTTTCATATATATTGCCCTCTAGCGTCCTTCTTCTATAATCTGTTCCTTCCAACAAATCCAATTTATCAGCTGCAACCAATATATTTCCCATAGAGATATTTATTGCACCACCCATACGTTCCTTGTGATCTATAACGCTTTTCTTTGTCTTTAACGTTTCAAATTTTATACGCACATCATTTCCGCTATTCGTTTTCACCAAATATGTATCTCTACTAGTTGCCCTCTCTTTATTCGGCTTTGTATATATCACTCCACCTTCCAAAAGTGCATCATAATCGCTAATTCTACTCTCGTATACAGTAGGCGCCTCTGGATTTTTCTTTAAACAGTTATCTTCTATAATATACATTGTACATGAGCGATTCCCTGGCAACTGATATTCCTTGATGGCATCATGATATACTTTTGCATGACTCATTGTTTTTAAGACAATTTTGGCGTTAGCAATAAAAAAATTGTCTTCTGCGAAATCTGTCTCATATATTACATCCCCTCTAGAAAGTAAGGTATATAATTTGTTTACATCTTCAAACATTCCGATTCTTTCAGCTAATCGAAATAGAATCTCTAATTCAATAAACTTCAAGGAATCAAATGTAAGTTCCATACAGCTGTCTACAATTTTTCTAATATCCTTCATGCTTCTCATTTGCTATTTCACCCCTATTAACTTCTTAAGCTCTTTTACCCTAAGACAGTTCACTTTTCCAATACATGTGGCATGATTTCTTATCTGATCTACATAAGTTTTGGATTTATCATCTGGCACCACATACATAAATTCAGCGCTATCCAAATACTCTCTGGAGTCTGTAATAATCCAATGTGGATGTTCAACATCCTTTGCATCAATTAAGAGCACTCGACCGTCACTCATATATACTTTAAAATCCCAAGTATCATATCTTCCTTCATACTTTCCTGGCCAAAGAATGTACTCTTTTACAGTCTCATTTTTAATTCCTTCGTCTAATATCTGTTTTATCTTTTGCTCTAATTGTCCTGGATAGTAAATATTACGTGCGACTATGTCACCCATAATCCATCCTGGCCCATGCATTTCTATTTCTTCTTTTTTGTCCAATAGGACATTGCACTTCTTAGAAACACAAGAAAACACCCCCACTTTGTTTTCACGCAATACCATTCCACATTTTTTGCATCTATACAAACGTAGCCTAGTATTTTTTTGATAACACATCCTAAACAATTCAGGATTTGCTTTCATAAACCTTGTCTGTTCAGCACTCTGTTCAAGTACATTTTCTGGTATATACACATTTTCTGTGCATTCTAAAAAATGTCTGTTTTTAACATAGTCACCTTTACAAAGTTCTTCGTAAATAAGTTGACCATCATATTCTCCCATCTGGTCAGCTTCATCTTTAGATGCATGAATTTTACTATCTCCTAACATTAAATATCCATCTTCGGTGAGAACTACTTTTCCTTTTTCACATTCTTCAAAAAGTGCCTCAATTCCATAATAACTAGTGTTTTCAATCACAGCATTTTTATATTTTTCTGGCAATGCATCAATAATTTCCGATAACGGATACTGAAACATTTCAAACATTTCGAATTCCGTTTCAGGCAAAATTCTTTTTCCATCGTTATCCAACTGGTATTTAAGATTTAAAAAGGCTCCTATTGCACATGCTTTTGCTATCGCCGGAACAAATTTTGTTTCTATCGATTCCTCGGACAATTTTTGCCTTCTGTAAACACCCAAAAAACCATAATCAATCATTTTCCTAAAGTTCTCAACAAAATTTTTCATACCTACCTCCTAAAAAAACAAAAAAGTCCTACGTATTCTAAAAATACATAGGACGTAATATCAAAAAATAATCCTTCTCCAAGGATACAATTACACTATGACCACCAAGTCTACACTGATTTTATTTTCTCGAATACAAAACTATCTTAGCATTCTTCAAAAATATTGTCAACTACATACACTTAAAAAGTAAATGCTCTGTAACCGGAGCGCCTCTGCCTCATAACAATACTACACTACTTTAAACATCTTCTGCGATACCGCCTTCACATCCGTTTTCTTCTCTATCTCCGCCTGTGCCTTTCTAAACTCTTCCATTCGTTTCAATTCCTCCTCTGCATCATCAAATCCGATATGCGTATACACATTCATGGTAACACTTATATCCGAATGCCCCATGAGATACTGTAATGTCTTCGGATTCATTCCCGACTTAGCCATGTTACTACTTTCAAAGGTTGTACCGGATATACCATCATCAGTGAAGTGCCTGAACCTAGTCCACCCTTTTTCTCTGCAATAATCTTCTAGCAACTTCTTTTGATTTGATATACTGTACGACTCCCC
>JAXJRB010000239.1:0-10540 GCA_036310845.1 Lachnospiraceae bacterium
AATCGTATGGAAACATGCTCCAATTAACACCAATGAAATAACAGAAAAATTACTGCAGTCCACAAGCTGGAGTCCTAAAACGATCCAAACACTTATTAAACGTCTTGTTACTAAAGGTGTACTCACTTATGAAAAACAAAGTCATGTTTTCGTTTATACTCCATTAGTAAAAGAAAGTGAATATATTTGCCAAGAAAGTAATTCCTTTCTTAATCGTTATTATGACGGGGATATTACAGCTATGTTATCTGCATACATAGAAAATGACAAACTGACAGAACCAGAAATAGAAACGCTTCGCTCTCTTCTATCCAAGAGAGGAAAAAAAGGAGGCGATTAACATGGCTAATTTCATGATACGCTTTTTATTATGCAATGTATTGATCAGCGGTATCATCGGAATTCTTTTGATAGCCAAATGGGTATTCAGAAACAACTTGTCCAGCCGGATGCAGTATAATCTGTGGTTGCTGTTACTCGGACTTTTAGCAGTACCTTTTATGCCCTTCCGTCTAGTTAGTTTCCCGCAAATTTTCTCATGGCTCAGTAGCGTACAAAACTCCACCACTTCTCATGCCGATGTTGGTACAAATAATGTTATGAATACCGATTTATCTGGTACTACAAATTGGATGAATGACTTTGCCCTTTCTGTAAACCATGACACATCATCCGTTACCGGGTACATTTTATTGAGTATATGGATTGTGGGCATGCTTGTGATGATGATATTGGTAATCAAATCCTCTCTTCGTTTACGCACTATAAAGAGATCTGCACTTCCCCTTCAGAATCCGAAAGTTCGCAGACTGTATAACAGATGTTTGAATGAGATGAAAATAATAAGGAATATTCCTGTGTACAGTACCGCTTTTTTGAAATCCCCTATTATCGTAGGATTTTTGAAGCCATGTATTTATCTGCCAATTCATTTAATCTCAGATTATCATGAATCTGATATGAGATATATGCTATTGCATGAACTGCAACACTACAGACATAAGGATGCCATTGCCAATTATCTTATGAACTTTGCCGGAGTGCTTTATTGGTTTAACCCCTTTGTCTGGTTTGCACTAAGAGAAATGCGTAACGACAGAGAAGTTGCCTGTGACACTTCTGTTCTAAAAATGCTTGAAGAGGACGATTATGAGGATTACGGAAATACGCTGATTAACTTTATAGAAAAGGTCTCCTTTTCTCCTTTTCCTTTTGCCGCCAACCTTAGCGGAAACATGAAACAAATGAAGCGTCGCATTATCAACATTGCCTCTTATGAGAAACCAACGTTTTGCAAGAAATTAAAAGGCATGACTGCTTTTATACTGACCACAGTTCTAATAATGGGACTTACACCTTTTATTTCTACATATGCAGCGGACGAAAGTCGCTACCAATGGGAATCTTCCTCAGAAAATATTTCATATGTAGATTTTTCTAAATACTTTGGAAAATACGAAGGAAGCTTTGTTTTATACGATCTTAGAAATGATGTCTGGAGCATACATGATATAGAACATGCTACGCTACGAGTTGCACCGGATTCCACTTACAAGATATATGATGCTTTATTTGGATTGGAAGAAGGTGTCATTACACCACAGGATTCTTTTATTGCATGGAATGGAGAAAACTATCCGTTTGAAGCATGGAACGCTGATCAGACCTTGCAGTCTGCTATGGCTTCATCTGTGAACTGGTACTTCCAATCAGTGGACGAACAACTTGGTACTGCTTCCGTTTACGATTATATCAAGAAAATCGGATATGGAAATGAAAACATGAGCGGCGATTTCTCCACCTATTGGATGGAATCTTCCTTGGAGATTTCCCCCGTAGAGCAGGTCGAACTGTTGATCAAACTACAGAACAACCGCTTCGACTTTGCCCCTGAAAACATCAATGCAGTAAAAGATGCCATTTGCCTTTCCTCTTCCGATGCCGGAACATTCTACGGAAAGACCGGAACCGGACGTGTGGATGGCCAAGATGTGAACGGATGGTTTATCGGCTATATCGAAACTGTAGATAATACATACTTTTTCGCTACCAACATTGGTGCAGACAGCGATGCTACCGGAGGCAACGCAACTGAAATAACCATGTCTATCTTGTCCGACATGAATATCTGGAAATAAAGAAATCGGGTAAAGGTCATAGTCGTATAATCCTTTGCCCGATTTTTTTATTTTCACTTTATGCATAAAAGCGTTTCAACTATCCAGTTCTATACGTCAAGAATTAGATTTATTATTGATGTATTCTACAATTTCTCCAATAAAAAAAGATATCAATGTCCCAATTGAAACAAACAAACTATCTCTATCACCTAATGATTCAATGAAGATTGAAAATGTAAACGTAAAGTTACTATACATATAATCATAAAAAACGTATTTCAGAGAACCTATCAAGAGCATCAACCCGAAAGAAATTAATGCATATATTAGGCACAGCAAAAAGCTAATGTCAATGCTGCGTTTGACAATGATTTTTCCCATAAAAAAACCTAAAATAAAAACCCCAATATCAATATATGTATATATAATTAAAAAACCCAAATAGGCTAAGGCCGCATTATATTTGGGAAATAAATAAAAACAAAGAAAATAAGCCAAAGCCACACATACAAAATATACTAAAAATGGAGAATACGTTCTAACAAACTTTCTCATAAAAACACCTCACTCCACATGTAGATAATCGAATTAAAATCAAAAGCTTATCTTAATTTATTTCATGCTCTTCACTTCCAGTTGCTGACCATGATGTTTTACCGCTACTAACCACATCTTTTGTAGACACATTATAAGCAAATATATCAAGAATTTCTGCCTCTGAGATATGCCATGAACCATCTGCGTTTTTCTTACTTCTGTACCAAACATATAATTCGCATTTTTCATTCTCCGAAAGTCTGTCATATACAAGATATTCTATTATTTCCTCATTCTCATTTAAGATAACTCTAGAATTTCCATTCGCACCGTATGATATCATAAAATCACATCCTTCGTCTGCGAAGTATTGTTGATATATAGTACGATATCCATCATATATTTCATTTGTTTCCATTAATGTCACATAATCACAGATCGCAGGAATAGAAATATCATCCTCTTTCATATTTTCCATTAATTCATCCATTAAATCGTGTTGAATGACAAAACCATTATCCTGTGAACTGAATATTCTAATGGTCTTTCGTGGCATCATTCCCTGCGGTCCTGCTCCTGTAACATAGTTTATGATGACAATCACATCCTTTGCACCATCTCCATCTATATCCTGAAATCCAACCGCTTCAACACTATCAAACATTCCTACACTATCATTCTCTGTACTATTATTTTCATAACACTCCGGAAAATAATATATAATTTGATTGTCTTTTGCCAGCACAAATGAAACATCTTCCCAGAGCGTTTCATAAGTCGGCAGATAAGATACAAACTGTACTTCACCCCAATCATTCAATTCTACATCAAAGGATTGTTCAGTTATAACCCGGCTTTCATCTAATCTCTCTCCTGATGGATATTCTACTTCAATATCTGCTACATCTGTCAATTGCTGTATTTCTTTCGTACCATCGAAATATAAAATGACTTGTTCATCAAATTGTTCTTCACCTGATAGAATTATTTCTACATAATCCTCATGCCAGGTAACCTTCCAACAGCTGCTACTGATGCTTGCACCGTCATTGTGCAATTCAAAATCTGTTTGCGATATCTTATCTTCGCCTTCTTTAAGGACTAACCGTCCACTTGCTGAACCAAAAGGCCAGTCTGGTTCTCCGACTGCCTGAAGTGTCAATTCGTATTTTCCATCCGGCGAAACAGATGTATCGCAAGTTGTCTTCTTGTAATTTACCGTATACGAAATGCTAAACCAAAATGCTACAATTACTGCAAGAAGCGAACCCATAATACATAGCATAATTTTCAAAAATTTCTTCATTGTTATAACACTCCTTTTAATGTCCACGTATATCCAGTTCTTCCAATAGAGAATTTCCGCTTCCCCATGAATATAGAATGTAATAACCGCTATCCTTTATTTCTTCCGAAAATTGTAGTGTCTCGTGATCAATCACCTCAATGGACTGCCCTTCCTGAGTTTCCACCAGACATTCCCATTCATTACTTCTGTAACCTGAATAGTAAGCATCCAATTCTTCCAAAGACAAATCACTTCGAATTAAAATTGCACCAAAATATTGCATCCCGTTTCCGTTACCTGTCAGCTTCCCTGCCCGTGATATTGACTCTATCAGTTCCGTTTTCTCTGGCAGTGGTGTTTCACATAATTCCTTTTCCACTTTATAGGCAATGTTATTATTTATGAATGAAATGGATATTACTCCGCCTATCAATACAACTGCTACCAGCATTCCAACTAATTTTAATTTCTTCATGTGTCCTCTTTTCTTTTCTTACGCCTGTAAGATTACCATAGAACACCATTATTATCAAATCATTCTTTAATCCGGTATTGGTAATCGGGTATCTGCATAATTCCGTCATTTAGGATTTCATTCCCCAAATACTGAAAACTGCCATCCTCTGCAAATCTTACCGTAAGTTCATGGGTAATGACTGCATCATCGCAAATGACCATGTCGCAAACTGCCTCCACCGTTAGCGTAACCGTCCCATCCTCATTTTCTTTGATGTCGACAACCTCCGGCAGAGATGTCCCAAAGAAGGTAGGCGCATAATTAAAGCATCCAAGTCGCCCCCAATAATAGGTCTGGTTTTCCTCATCAAAGACTGCATACTCCCGTATCTGCTCTGCTGTTACAGGAAGATACTCCATAATCAGACTTTCGAATTCTTCTTTCGGAATGCCATTTGGATAATCTTCAGAATTGAACTTTTTGCCATATTTCATTCCATACAGATATTCAAACATTCCGTTATAATCCAACTCACTCATATTTTCTACATTCCAATTGGAACACAAAAGGTTCTGTCCCTGATATCCAAGCCCCCGAACACAACGTTCAGACATTTCACGCTGTTCCTCTGTCATAGGTTTTATTCTGATCAGGCAGCTTCCGTCCATAATTTCACTGACTTCCGGCGGCTCCGGCACACATAACTCATAACCGAACCACCCTTTCTCCGTGTACTTCCATTCTTTGATTCTGGTATAGGAAATATAGGTCATTCCCGGCTTGTTATTGTCATTCCATATACCTCCTGCGCTTACAACATACATCTCTGTTCCGTCAAAAATAAATTTCATTCTCCCTATACCGCCATCACCATGTATCTCGTAAATTACAACAGAACCACTTTTCCCATCCGTACACTCTTCAAGAAACCGATCCACGCTTTCATAATTTTCCATATTGGAGTATGTTACCAAAGTGGAAACTGGACATCCTGTTTCCATTAACCTTTTCTGCATTTCCAGAACCGTTTCATCATTCAGAACCACATTGGATGCTGTCCCTTTATCTGCATCCTTACAAATGTCAAAAATAAGTTCCATCATTTTTTTGCAGTCATTCGCAGCTTCCTTTTCCTCCTGTTCATCCACTGGAAGTCCATAGCCCTTTTCCCACTGCTCTGCAGCTTCTTCCTCAGCGCTTTTTGTTTCCTCCGTGGAAGATACTTCTTCCGTATCTTCCACAAGAGTTTCACCCACAACACTCTTTTCTTTTCCGCAGGCACATACGAAACACCCAATCAGAAATACCATAATCAGTAGAATACTTTTTTTCTTAAATAAAACCGTAGGTTTTGTTTTTACCATTAAAATCATCCTTTCGTTCAAAGCACATTTAGTGTGCTTTTGCTATCGGTGGCAGTTCCAATTCTATTTGCTCTATAGAATTGGAAAGATATCTAAAAGTTCCATCTTCAAATGGCTGAACCACAATCTCATTCCTGAATGCAAGGTCAGAATTATAATCCGGCCATACTCCGTCTACAATAAGAGTAATCGTTCCGTCCGTGTTTTCTTTGTAATCAACCACTTCTCCAAAAGGCGGATATGGACTGGCATAAATCATTTCATATTCATAACTGTTGTGGTCTGCGTTGTATCTACAATGTTCTCTCAACTGCTCCACAGACACCGGGAAATAGGTAGTCATTATTTTTTCATACTCCTCTGCCGGAATTTCCCATCCCTGTGTCTTCAGATTTTCGCCTGTATAAATCCGATAGATATCTTCATACATGCAAGGCATCAAAATGTCCTCTACATTGCTACTGTTCCAGTTTGTGACAAGCATATTGTACTTCACATAGCTTAGTCCTGATATGTATTTCTCTGTCAGTTCCTGGCAGTCTTCTGGAAGCGGTTCTATTCTCCAATACTGTCTCAAACTTGCATGTGCAATCACATATTCATATGCGTAGATAAAATACCCTTTTTCAGTAAGTTTAATTTCAGCCACATTACTTACCGAAGTTCCCTGTATTTCAGGCACTCCACCTTCCTTCCAACGAACACCTATATAATAAGTCTGCAACTCACCTTTCCGGTAAATAAAAGTAACTGCTCCAATCAGTCCATCTCTATGCACTTCAAATACCGTAACCATTGAGTCCTGTCCATTCAAGTAATCTGCGTAAAACGCTTCAATTGCTTCATGATTTTGCATAGCATTATCTTCTTCAACACTTACCAGACCGCTTCTGCCCAATTGTTCCACCACAGCTTTCCTCTGCTCGTTGGTAAATTCGTTAATACCCGAAGAGTAGCTTAGTGCATCTACAATTACAATATCCTTATAGATTTCTCTGACCGATTCTGCTGCTGACAAAACCGTACTCTGCAACTGCTCCTTCTCCTCTTCTGAAAGGAGGTCATCGCTGGCTTGCGGAATGATCCAATATGCTGACTCTGTAGAAGTTTCCGCATTCTCGGCTTCTTCTGTTTCTGCTTCGCTATTTTCGATTTCTACAGGTGGCTCCCTTACTTCTTCTGCCACCTTTTGCTTTTCTGCATGCTGTTTTCCCCAACAGAACACTCCTGCTATCACGAAAAACAACAGCAGCAAAATCGGAAGTCCACATCTTCTAAGCAGCCATTTCACATCTTCCATTATTCGCCTCCGTACAATTCTTCCCATTCTTCTAACGTCAACCGTGGCGTATGCCAAGTTTCTCTGTAGTTGTCTTCAGATGGTATAATTCGGTTAGATACATATTGTACTCCTCCGTCCTCTAACGGGCGGACCACAATCTCATGAGCATATACCTTGGAATCACCTGCATAAGGGAATACTACATTAGCTGTAAGTGTAATTGTCCCATCGCTGTTTTCTGTAAAACCGACTACCTCTGAATATGGATATTCCGGGTATTCTACTTCTTCGAAACCTCTCGGCTTATATTCATAAGTCGAATCCACCGAATCATAGACTGTTTTGGATTGCAGCGTTTCGCTATCGATATTGAAATATTTCATAATAACACTTTCAAATTCCTTTTTTGGAATCTGATAAACTGCACTGACTGATAAGTTGTCATCAGCAGCATAAGGAACATACTGACCGTTTACTTTTGGATAAAGAATGTCATACATATCATAGAAATTCAAATCCCCAAAATCATCCTCGCTCCAATCTACAATGAACATATTATTCTGTTCAAAGCCGATTGGAAGAAGATACTTCCGACTCAACTCTCTGTATGTTTCATCCAAAGGTTGTACCCGTAATGCAGTATGCTCCTCTGCCCCACTCAACATAAGAACATACAATTCTTCTGAAAACCAGACACCGGAAAACATCAGGTAACCTTCTTCTGTATAATTCCAATACTCCGCCTGATATCTTCCAGTAACCTCCCTATACATATCTCCGTTTTCGTACTTGTAATAACTTCTGACCACGTCTACTTTTCCGTCTCTTGTGTGCAAATCGTATTTTACAAATCCGCCCAAATAACTGATTTCAAGAATCGTTATTTCTGCTTCCTCCTGTGCATCCACCTTTTCGCAGAATTCCACTACCTTCTCTGGTTCCGTCATGTTAATTTGATTTCTGCTGTCAACAGCCGGATATCCATTTTCTCCAAGGCAATTTACAATACTGCGAATCGTTTCCAAATCAGCTATCTTGTTTTCTTCTGCTGCCTTCTTATAAAGATCTATACAGATGTTTATAATTTCTTCTGCGTTCTCCTGAGATTCTTCTGGAATAGCCTGAATATCGATTACTGTTTCCGAAACTGTATCTTCTTCCGAGGGTGCATCGCTGCACCCCGAAACACTAAGCATCAGTACAAAACTAATTGCTGCCAAACCACTCTTCCAGAACCAGGTTGTCTTTCTTAACAACATATCCGCTTCCTCCTCTTCCTTTCACATCTTCTACCATACTGATAATCAATATAGGACGTTCTACCGTATCTTCTGCTGTGAAAATTGCAAACCATCCTAATTCCGTACCCGAAGTATCATTCTTCGATGCCTTGATTTCTGCCGTACCTGTTTTTCCTGCTAAAAGAATGTCATCCCGATGGGCTGCATATCCAGTTCCATTAGAATCATTCACAACCTTCTTTGTTCCTTCCAATACACGGCTTGCTGTCTCATTAGAAAAAGCACCCGAAATCCAATACTCGGCTATTGCTTCGTTCTGATATACCAAATAAGGCTTTATGACATTTCCCTCATTACAGAAAGCAGAATAGATACATGCCATATGTAATGGATTCACTAAAACCTGCCCTTGACCGTAACCACTATCGGCTAACTGTATTTCTGTTTCAATTCCCTCTGAATTAGAATACTGCGACTCTGCCATCTTAATCTCAAATGGCAGTTCCTCATTAAAACCAAGTCCAGTCAAAGAACTCTCCATCTCTTCTGAGCCAATCTTTAATGCTGCCTTTGCGAAATAAATATTATCGGAATAAATCAAGGCATTCTCTAAAATGACTGGTTCATATGCATGGAGTGTTGTTACATGATAAGACCCCCACGATGCATCCTTTTGCCAGCTTAATCCTACGTTCCCGTAATCTTCCATCGGATCAATTGCTCCTGATTCCAACCCAATTGCTGCAATAATCGGTTTGAAAGTTGAACCAGGACACCATACCTGTCGAAAGCGATTATACAGCGGCTTATTTTCATCCTCATTCAGTGCAGTCCACTGTTCATTAGATAACCCCATAATAAAATTATTATTATCATAGGACGGTGTACTAACCAAAGCCAAAACTTCTCCGGTATAAGGGTTCATTGCTACAGAACAACTTTTATCTTCTTTAAACTGTGCATATAATAACCTCTGAAGTTCAGCATCTATAGTTAGTTGTATGTCCTTTCCATCTTGTACAAATATGCTCGCAAGTTCCGCTTTCTTGTTCCCATCAGAATCTACAATATAAATGTCGCAGCCGTTTTGCCCTTTCAGTTCTTTTTCAAATAAACCTTCCATTCCGCTTTTGCCCATTACGCTATTGGCTGTATATCCCTCTCCCGCATGGTTCTCTAAATCTTCTGCGGTAACACTCTGTACATAACCTATTAAATGTGCAGCTGCCTCACCTAATGGATACTCTCGCACCTCAGTATCTGATATCATCACTCCTGGAATTTCGAGCAATTTTTTCTGTCTTTCATTCTCTTTCAACACCTCTTCATCCGGCTCGATTTTCATTAACTCAATTTCTGCCACTTTAGGAATCGTTTTAATTGGTACAAAGGAATCTTCTTTTACCCACTTTGCAGACAGTTTCTTTTCAATCACTTCTGGTTCAATTTCCAACAACTCTGCTATTTGCTGAATAGCTTCATCTCTGTCTTCCAATTTTCCCGGTACAATTCCAACCGAAGATGCAACACCTTTTCCTGCAAGAACCCTCCCATTTCTATCCAAAATCTCCCCTCGATCTGCCTGCGTAGTGGTAATCTTTACCTTATCTGTTGAACCCAACTCCGGAAAAATCATTGAGTCGCACCAAACCAACTCATATCCATCTTCGCCCTTCAGAAAAATTGCCTCATTTTCAAAACTGATATTACCTGCTACCGTATCAAAAGAAGTTTGATAAGTTACTGCTTTTCGTTCCTCATCATATGCTGTAACTTCAATCTCCATATTATCCACTTCAATACCTTCATAGATAGCCGAATTACGCTTTACAAAATCATCCTGGCTAATATTTCTTGATGCTTCAATATTCAGCATCGCATACATTTCTTCATACTCCTGCTCTGGAATATGATTCATATATTCAACTAAAATTTCTTCTGGAGAAACCATTATATTTTGCTTTCTATACAAAATGCCAATACACACAATAGCTCCAATAAACGTTATTCCCAATACAAATACCGTCAAGCAAATTGTCATTCTTTGTTTCTTTTTCCTTCTTGCTCTACGCTTCACCTTTGTCTAACCTCCGTTCTTTACAAAAATATTTCCTACTCATCTTTAATATTACACTTGTAAGATTTTAAGATAAAAAAATTTCTACCACGTTAAATATTACACCCGTAATATTTTTGTGTCAAGCTAATATAATTTATACTGGCAAAACACATCCATATCCATGCTCTGCCA
>JAXJRB010000240.1:0-1814 GCA_036310845.1 Lachnospiraceae bacterium
AAGAATTTCGTAAGAAATTCTTGCCAAAGTGCGTGCGCTGGCACGCACTATTTGTTCTTCGTTAGGAAAGTGCGGTTATGTACTATTTTTCTGTGGTAGGAATTAGATTATAGAGTATAACGATATATTTATGCGGTGGATGACATAGAATGAATAAATGAGTGTTAGGGTAAGTAAGTATGATGAATTATTTATGGGGTGGAATGCTTGTAATAGGGATTGTGTATGGAGCAATAACAGGTAATATGCAGGCAATCACGGATTCTGTTTTGAGTTCTGCAAAGGAAGCAGTTACATTAAGCATTGCGATGCTTGGTATTGTATCATTTTGGAGCGGTCTAATGGAAGTTGCCGTGGAAGCAGGAGTTATGGAATCTATGATACGATTATTAAATCCTTTTTTGCATTTCTTATTTCCAAAGATTCCGTATCATCATCCAGCATTGAAATCAATAGGCGTTAATTTTGTGGCTAATATTTTGGGGCTTGGCTGGGCGGCGACTCCGGCAGGATTAAAAGCAATGAAGGAGTTGGCGCAGTTAGAAAAGGAACGGGGAAATTATGCATTTTATGAAGAAAAAACAGGAAATAAAGAGAATTTGGTAAATAGTAGAATTGCAAGTAACGAAATGTGTACATTTTTGGTGATGAATATTTCTTCTTTGCAGTTAATACCGGTTAATGTGATTGCTTATCGAAGTCAATATGGTAGTGTAAATCCTGCAAGCATTATTATGCCAGCATGTTTTGCAACAATTATAAATACAATAGTAGCAATAGTATATTGTAAAATAAGAGAAAAGATAATAATGTCGAATAAATAGAGGAAATAGTTACTGGAACGGGGGGACAAGTGGACAGTAATATTAAATCAAAAGTATGTGGAATTACTCTTGTGTATATCTTTATTCATTGAAAAAATTATGATATTATATATAAGGTATAAGTAAGTGTTATGGATATAGAATATGCATAATGTACTATACACTGGTTAAGAAAAAAATGTAGGAAATATATCGAAGAAAATAGTTCGGTATATTAAATAAACTTAGGAGGAGGATGTTATGGCATCATTAAAAGAATCATTGTCAAAAGGGCTTACAGCTATAAATGTGAAAACAAACACTTTTATGGAAGAGTCAAAATGTAAAACCTATATTTCTACCTTAGAAAAAGAGATTAAAGACTTGAAAATGAATATAGGTGATATTGTGTATAATAATTGGGCTTCTGGTGAATCAGCAGAAGAACAGATTCAGGTAATTATGGAGCAGATTAAAGAGAAATATAATGAAATAGAAAATCAGAAGAAAATCATGGAACAGTTGACAATCTCTGAACAACAGATTTTAGGAACGGGAAATAATGCGCCGGCAGCAGGAACATTATTCTGTTCAAAGTGTGGTACACAAAATGCAGCAAATTACAAATTCTGTTGTAAATGCGGTAGTTCATTAGTACAGTAAAATGCATAGGATAGGACATGAGAGGAGAGCATACAGAATGAGAATTGATCCGATAACAGGTGAAATAATTAATGATGAACATGAGAACGAAAAGCAGGAATTAATTAATGCTGAGGATGTGAGTCAGGTAAGTGGCGGATTCGATCCAATGACAGGAGAGCCGATAGAAGAAGCACAGCAGAATCAGGTAAGTGGCGGATTCGATCCAATGACAGGAGAGCCGATAGAAGAAGCACAGCAGAACCAGGTAAGTGGCGGATTCGATCCAATGACAGGAGAGCCGATAGAAGAAGCACAGCAGAATCAGGTAAGTGGCGGATTCGATCCAATGACAGGAAAGCCGATAGA
>JAXJRB010000241.1:0-12975 GCA_036310845.1 Lachnospiraceae bacterium
GCGCAGGAATTTGTAGATAAATATGAGAACTGGCATCTGATTCATAAGGAAAATGGTGGACTTTCTTCGGCAAGAAATGTAGGAATTGCAAGGGCGAAGGGAGAATATATCTGTTTTGTGGATTCGGATGATTATATAGAGAAGGATTATTTGCAGAAGCTGTATGATGCAGCATGTGAATATGAAGCAGACATGGTGATTGCAGATTATCATGAGGTGGATGCTTCCGGAATTGATTTGCAGAAGAATAAGAAGAGCATGCTATATGAGCAGGGCTTGGTTGTTCGTGATAACATATTAAATGCATTAACTTTTGTAGGAGACAATCATTATGCGACGGCTGTAGTAGTGGCTTGGAACAAGCTGGTTAGGACGGAGATTATGAAGCGTTTTCCATATAAGGAAGGTGTTCTTCATGAGGATGAGTTTTTGATTATGCCGTTGTTATTGGCTTGTAAACGAGTTGTATGGATATGTGATGATATTTATGCATATAGGCAGCGTGAAGGCAGTATTATGCAGGATGAGAAGCTGGCTTTTCGGCATTTGCAGGTTTTGGATGCCTTTGAGGAGAGAATCAGGTTATCTAAGGCAGTGGGGAATGAGGAGCTGACTCGTAAGCTGAAAAGGGCGTATTTTTTTGATATTGAGATATGGTATTATTTCATGCGGACGATTTACAAGGTGCCGTGGTATAAGCTTTATGTTTTTTTTGCTCGTAGAATGTGGGGAGCACTTTTCAAATATGGGAATATATTGTGGAAACGCAAGATTGTGAAATATATCATTTTTTCGATGGCACCGGAAGTGTATTTGAAGTATTTATATAGATAAGTATTAACTGTTCAGTAGGCATACGCATTTACTGCGGATGATGTAAGAAAGTGTATATTTAACAAGTAAATCCTGTTACAGAATATTTTATGAACCTTGTGATATGATATAGGTGTAGTGACAATTCTGGGTAATTTTGCTATATTGGTACTAGAAAAAAGGGAAAATTTGGAGGAGCAAAGATGGTAATTGATAAGCTATATGTAAATGATTTTCGAGGAATACATGAATTGGAATTAGACTTACAAGGAAAGAGTACCGTTTTGTATGGAATAAATGGTGTTGGTAAATCATCTGTTTTGGCTGCTATCAATCTTATGTATGCGAATATTATTAACCGTCTTGTGAAGCAACGTTTTAAGCAATCTATAAAAGCAGGAGAGACAGATATTAAATACAAGAAAGCCTCTGCAATGATAGGTGCATATTTTCGATTTGAAGATGAGCAGAAAGTATATCCTTATTCATTAGGAATTTATCGAAAGGGAAATGCTAAAGTAAATCTGTCAAAAGATTTACTTTATCTTGTAAGGCATTATGAGGATTTGTATATAAAAGAAGATACAGTTGATGAAGATAATAATCTGATTAGTTCTAATGAAGATAGTAATATTCCTATTTTTGTAAATTATGGAGTAAATCGATTGGTATTAAAGACTCCAATGAGAATTCGAAAAAAGGAATCCTTTGGGCAATTTACAGCATTTGAGAAAGCTATTGAGAACCAGATTGCTTTCGACAAACTTTTTGAGTGGTTTTTAGAACAGGAGATTTATGAGACACATAGGCAGAGAGTAGAGCCGGATTATGAGGATGTTCCTTTGAAAGCCGTAAAAAGTGCAATGCTTGCTATGTTAGATGGATATAGTAATGTTCATATTACATCCAGACCATATTCGATGAAGGTATATAAGGAGACCGATGTCTTGGATATTTTACAACTGTCGGATGGGGAAAAATGTACATTAGCACTATTTGGTGATTTAGCAAGAAGACTAACAATTGCGAATCCATCGTTGAAGAATCCGTTGGAGGGAAGAGGCGTTGTGTTGATTGATGAAATAGAGTTGCATATGCATACTTCATGGCAGAGAAAAGTGATTCCGGCATTAAAGAATACATTTCCTAATATCCAATTTATTATTACAACACATTCACCACAAGTACTTGGTGAAATAAATGAGGATTATAATGTATTTTCTCTTCGCAGAGAGAGCGGAGAAGTTTTTTGTAGTCAGTATGGAAGTTTTTTTGGATTAGATTCCAATGCTGTATTAGAAGATGCATTTCAGACGGATTCTGTGAATACAGAGATTAAAGTTATGGTGAATGAAATGTATCGTTGTATTGAAGAGAAACAGTATGATGTAGCGGAAAAAATCATATGTGACATAGAGCAGATAACTAAAAATCGAAATAGAGACACAGTAAGAGGGCGTGTGCTGGTTAGAAAGGGAAGAAGAGTAAATGCGTCAGATTCATAAGAAGATGGAGCCGGTTCGTTTTACGAATTGGAAGAATAAAGTAGCAACATTGACCGGACGGATTGCAACCTATGAAGATTTAAAAGATTATGAATACTTTATGTTAAAGAAAAGCCTTGTAGAGGAGCAAGGCTTTATCTGTTGCTATTGTGAGAGGCGAATTGGGGCGAACAAGAAGTTGACGGATTGTGATATAGAGCATTTTATGCCTAGAAATCCTGACAGTAGTATGCCAGTAGCACAGCAAGCTATTTGTAGAGCTGCACAGTTGGATTATTTTAATATGTTTGCTTCTTGCGAGGGAGAATTAGCGGATAGTATTGATCATTGTAACCATAAGAAGGACAATTGGTTTGATTTTAGTGAATGTATTTCTCCTTTAGAAACAGAGATAAGAGGCTTATATGGTTTTAAGCTGAATGGAGAGGTGTATGCATTAGGTGACAGAGGGCGAGAAATGCTAAAACATTTGAATTTGAATTCATATGTTTTGCAGGAACAGAGGAAAGAAGCATACTATGCGGTATTAGAACTAGAATTTGAAGACGAAGATTTGTTGGATGATGAAGAGTATGTTGAGGCTACGATAGCACATTATGACAATATGAATGATGGGAAATATGAGCAGTTTTGTTCGATGATTACATATTGTATGAAAAATTATTTATAGGATTAAAGGGTTGTTGGAGAGAGTATGAAAAAGTGGAAAACGATTATTGAACCGAACACGAGTCTATTTGATTTTAAGCTAAGAGAGTTATGGAGTTATCGTGACTTGTGTTTGATGTTCATTAGAAAAAATTACATAACCAGATATAAGCAGACGATTTTTGGTCCGTTGTATATGATTTTATCTCCGTTGCTGACCAGCGGATTGTTCTCGGTTGTGTTCGGAACCGTGGTTGGTGTATCGA
Source organism: Lachnospiraceae bacterium (assembly GCA_036310845.1). Lineage (GTDB taxonomy): Bacteria > Bacillota > Clostridia > Lachnospirales > Lachnospiraceae > COE1. The sequence continues at coordinate 3,233 of JAXJRB010000241.1, forward strand.
CAGATGGTGTGCCTGATTTCTTGTTCTATATGCTTGGTAATTTGGCATGGTCATTTTTTTCAAATTGTGTATTAGATAATAGAAATACGTTTGAAGGAAATGCATATATCATGGGAAAGGTGTATTTCCCGAGATTGGTAATACCGATTGCTAATACGATGACGAAGATTATTAATCTTACGATTCAGTATGTTTTATTTATTATTTTCCTGGTGGTATATCGTTGTAGAGGATTTGTGATAGAGCCAAATGCGTGGGTAGTGATGACTCCGTTTTTACTTGTTATGCTGGGGGTTATGGGACTCGGTATCGGATTGATTGCTTCCTCACTGACGGTTAAGTATCGTGATTTGAACGTAGTTCTTGGTTTTGCAATGAATCTGTTTATGTATATTACACCTGTTATTTATCCTTTATCGAATTTGACAGGTGGTTGGAGAACACTGGCGTTATTGAATCCGGTGGCTCCAGTGATAGAGGCAACAAGATATGCGTTCTTTGGGACAGGAATCTTTTCGATACCGGCATTGCTATGGAGTGTAGCCTTTACTTTCATGGTAGCATTTATTGGCTTGCTTTTATTCAACAAGGTGGAGAAGAACTTTATTGATACGATTTAGGAATAAAACAATTGACAAACATATGTTCGACACTGTATATTTATTACACAAAGCTTTGTAGTATGAGTGAAAGAGTAATAGGTGAACTTTATGGATATACAGAAGAACCAGATATCAAGAAAAATTGATATTACGGATAAGAAAGCGGAATATGATGAGAATGTAAAATATTTGCTTAGTGAAAAAATAATATTAGCACATATTTTGGTTTATGCCGTGAAGGAATATTTTGGAATGAAGCCGGAAGATGTTGCGGAACTTATCGAAGGAATGCCACAGGTTTCTAAGGTGGCAGTGAATCCGGGCGAGAGTAATATGCCGGAGATTATTGGTGATAATGTGGAAGATGCTACTCCGAATGAAGGGAAGGTAACGTACGATATTCGATTTCGTGCGCTTGCACCAGAACGAGATGCGCTGATGCAGCTAATTATAGATGTGGAAGCACAGAAGGATTATTATCCGGGATATGACCTTCTTACAAGAGGAATATATTATGGAGCTAGAATGATTTCTGCACAGAAGGGCGCGGAGTTTCTTGAAGATGATTATGACAAGATTAAGAAAGTTTATTCTATATGGATTTGTATGAATGCCCCAAGCTATGCAGAAAATACAATTACAGAATATGGTATACAGAAAAGAAGCATAGCAGGAGAGTTTCCAGAGAATAAGGGAAGATATGATTTGATGAGTGTCATCATGATATGTCTTTCTAAGAAAGTTGCACAGGCAGGAGATAATACAAAGCTGCAACGGTTACTGGGCACTTTGCTGGCCTCAGAGATGACAAAGGCAGAGAAGAAAGATATAATAGAATCAGAATATGGCATTCCTATGAACCAGGAAATTGAGAGGAGAGTGAACACAATGTGTAATCTTAGTGAAGCAATTGAGAAACGTGGAATAGAACAAGGAATAGAACGCGGAATAGAGCGTGGAGAAGATAAGATGGCAAGATTGATTGCGATTTTATCAAAAGAACAAGATTTTACAATGATTACCAAAGTGTCTACGGATGTAGAATTACGAAAGAAGCTTTATAAGCAATACGGAATCGAATAGAAAAGCAACATGGAAAAGAAGTTTATTAAAGGTGCACATAACTTAAGAGGGCTTATGGAGATAGTATTCAGTGTCATTGTTCCTGTCTATAATGTGGAGGATTTTTTGCCTAGGTGTTTAGATTCCATTTTGAAGCAGGGATGTAAGAAGTATGAGATTATTATGGTGGATGATGGTTCTACAGACTCTTCGGGAAGAATCTGTGATGAGTATGTAGAGCGTTTCCCAAAATGCAGAGTGATTCATAAGGAAAATGGTGGACTTGCTAGTGCAAGGAATGCCGGAATGAAAGAGGCCCAAGGTAAGTATATTGTATTTGTGGATTCGGATGATTATCTTGAAAAGGAATTACTGACAAAGGCTTATTATTGCATGGAAGAGCAGGGATATGAAGCTTGCTCTTTTGCGGCTAGACGTGTGGCAGAAGACGGATGTACCTTATATGATATGCTTTTTATTGACGCAGTTGGTGCACATGTGTTTACAGAGCAGAGTAGGAATGATTTTCTATGGAACACATTTTTGCAATATAGTCTTGGCTGGGAAGCATGGATTTATGTTTATCGCAAAGATATTTTGGAGCAGACGGGGCTTTTATTTGATGAGCAGGTGCGTTACGCAGAGGATTTGCCATTTACATACGAGTATATGAGACATGCAAATAGTTTGATGAAAATACCGGATATTCTTTATAACTATACGATGCGAGAGGCATCTATTACGCAGACAACAAGTGCGAAGAAGTTGGTGCAGGGCATTTTTGAAGGGGTATTTCAATCTATTTTAGCAAGGCTCCAAGCGGAGGAAGGATATTTGTGTTATGCGGCAATGCTAAGGTATTTTATGCCGACTGCTTTGGCGGAGATGGATATGGCAGAGTTGAGATTATTTATGTATTCTTTTGACAGTTTAGCGATACAGAAGGAGCAATGGCAGGAGATTATATGGAATAAAGAGGTTATTGAGAGTATTTTTGGCCGTGATGCAGAGAGGATTTATAAAATGGCTATGTATTTCGATAAGGGCGATAATTAGTAGAGGAGTTTTTGAGGAGAGTAACAGGAGATTATGAAAATATTAGTGATAAACGATTTGCTGCAGGGTGGCGGAGTAGAGAAGTTAATGTATGATATTGTTATGCGTTTTCATAATGAACATGAGATAACAATATTGACAGACAAGAGAGATGAAGCATTTGAGCAGTTATATCCGGATAATGTAGGATATCTGTGGCATCAGAAGGAATATCCGAAGGGAAGAAACCGTATTGAGAGAAAGCTAATCTATCATCGTAAGAAGAATGATGATAAGCGTTTTATAGAGAAGATTGAAGCTATGAAATTTGATGTTCTTCTTTGTATGAAGGAAGGCTGGACAATGAGCAACGGTATCAAGTTTGGCAAGAGTATTCCAAAACGTATCGCATGGGTACATACGGATTATTCTAAGTCATACTATACATGGTGTGCTTTCCAGACACAGGAAAACGAAGTGAAGTGCATGCAGATGTATCATCATGTAGTATGTGTATCACAGGTGATTGTGGACAGTATCAAGAAGGTAATCGGAGATCCTGGCAATTTGGTAATGCAGTATAATCCGTTGGATAAAGAAGAGATTGTGAGAAAGTCGTTAGAGAGCGTGGAGGATATTCAGAGAAGTGAGAGACCTTTATTTGTAACGGTAGGTCGTTTGAATATTCAAAAGGGCTATGATGTCTTATTAGAGGTATGTAATCTGTTAAATGCTGAAGGTTATCAGTATGATGTATGGATTGTTGGTGGTGGCGAGAGCTGGAACAAGTATGAAGTAATGCATGATTTAGAGGACAGAATTGCAAGATATCATTTGGACAATGTATATTTGATTGGTCATAGGGATAATCCGCATAAGTATGTGAAGCAGGGAGACTGGTTCTTATCCACATCACGCTATGAGGGATATTCTTATGTTAGTCAGGAAGCGGCTATTATAGGGAAGGCTCTAATGTTGACGGAATGTTCTGGTGTTATGGAGCTTCTAGGAAGTAATGAGAATGGAATTGTCATGGAGAATTCCTATAAGGGAATCTATTATGCGATGAGAGATGCGATAAAAGATAAGGCGATGTCAGAACGATATACCGGTAAGGTAGAGATTGAGTCGGCAGAGTACTATGGTGAAGAAAGACTAAAAGCGATTGAGAGATTGTTTACAGAGTAGAGGGTACAAATAGAATGGAAAAGAATAACAATAAATCTGTAAATTATATAGGTATGTTTGATTTATTAAAAGGTGTAGGAATGCTTTTGATTATACTGGGACATACCGTTAATAATTATACGTTTGCAGGTACACAGATGCATGTAGGAATGATGGCATTTGGAGTAGTCTACATTTTAGTAGGAGCAGGAGTGTTACAGGCCTTTTTTCTGATTAGTGGATATGGATTTCGAAGAACATCTATACGCTCTTGTATTAAGAAGCAGACGATTTTAATGTTGAAACCGTATATGTATATTACAATCGGTACGGCAGCATTACATATTTTTACACGTTATCTGTTGTCGCATTCTATAAAAAGTGCAATAGAACAGACTTGGTCGGTTTTAGGTGGCTTTATATTTGCGTTGCCTTCTAATAAAGTGATGTTTGGTACGCAGTTTTATTCCTGTGGAGCCATGTGGTATATGATTGCGTTACTGATAGGGTGGATTTTGCTGAACACGCTGATGAATCTGGTAAAAGAGCGTTATCTTCCGGTTGTTGTGTGGGGATGTGCTGTCATTGGCTGGTTGATTGGCATGGGGCGTGTGATTCCGTTTTGTGTTTCCCAAGGGCTTATAGCAGTTTTGTTTTTATATTACGGCTATATGTTAAAGAAAAAGAAGGTATTTGCGAAGTCTCTTAGCAAGGCTCAGATTGCTTTTGCTGTGTTTGTTTGTGCATTATCGTTAGGACTTGCCGGTTTGGCAGGGGAAATGAACAATATGGCAAATGGTGTCTGGATTGCAGGAATCATTAGTATTGCGTTAGATGGTTATATTGGATTTTTATTGTTGTATTTATCGTTGAAATTGAATTCATTCAAGGGACGAATCTGGGAATGGATCAAGAAAATCGGCAGTAATTCGCTCTATATATTTACGATGCATACGGTAGAGATGCATGGCATTCCATGGTGGAAGTTTACGGAGTATATGAAGGATGAGCCGGTACTGGGCTGTGTGTTGCATTTTGTTATGAGATGCACATTTATAGTAGTAGGAGCCTATGTTTTTAAGAAGATTGTACGAAAATTGCATAAGCGTAAAGCTTTGCGTAAGGGATAAAAGGTATGGTAGCATCGGTATATCAATGGTTACGATTTATAGAAGAGAATTACAAAGATGATATTGCTTTTCAATACTATAGGAATGCAGAAGTACATCAGATTCGTTATGCAGAATTTGTAAATGATATCAAAAGGTTTGTGTGTTATTTACAGAAGCATGAAGAAATGGTGGAAGGAAAGCATTTTGGGATTTTAGGAAGAAACAGCTATCATTTTCTGGTTTGTTTGTATGGTGTTATGGCGGCTGGAGGAGTCGTGGTTCCGCTTAATATTGAGGAGAGTTTGGATAATATTAATTATCAGATTGAATTTGCGGATATTTCAAGTATTTTCAGTGATGGTGAATATGAGAAGCTGGAGGCAGATTTTGGAGACAAATATTCTTCGATGTTGAAGAATATGGATGATTATAAGAGTTGTAATGAGTATGCGGAATTGGCAGAAGGTGCAGATGTTGAGAAGCTTTCCATGATTATGTTTACATCAGGAACTACTGGTAGAAGTAAAGGTGTTATGATGTCACAGAAGAATCTGTTTGCACCTTTGAAGCATTTTCTGGAAACGATTTATTCTGCGGAAGGAAATATAACGAGAGATAAAGCTAAGGTGTTTTTAGTGGTTCCGCTGTATCATATGTCGGGAATTGGTTGTGCTTTAACGTGGAATACCAATGGCAGTACATTGAATATTTGTGAATCACCAAAGTATATGTATCGTGATTTAAGGCAGATGAAAAGTGATTCGGCATCGGTAGTACCGGCGATTCTGAAAATGTGGAGTAAGGATATTAAGCGTGGAAAGTCTGAAAAGCTTGGTGGTATAAAGAATATTGCGTGTGGCGCCGCTGCTATTGATGCGCAGATGTTTCAGGAATTCCGAGAGAATGGTATTTCTATTTATCAGGCATACGGGATGACAGAGATGTGTGGTGGTGGAACGGCTAATACGTCGATAGATTCTGCTAAGATTCATTCCGTTGGTTTGCCAGGCGCGGGAAGTGAACTGCGAATTGAGGATGGCGAGATTTGCATAAGAGGCGATCATATCATGATGGGATATTACAAGAATGATGAGGAAACGCAAGCGGTGATGCGTGATGGCTGGTTCCATACAGGGGATTTAGGATATCTAGATGAAGACGGTTATTTGTATCTGACAGGAAGAAAGAAGAACTTGATTATTCTATCAAGTGGTGAAAATGTCAGTCCGGAAGAATTGGAGGAATTATTGCAACGAAGTCCGTTGGTTGCGGAAGTTCTGGTAAAGGCTGTGAATGATAGAATAGCAGCAAAGATATATGCGAAAGAGCAGGATTATGCTGCGATTGAAGCGTACATAGAAGAAATGAATAAAAAGCTTACTTTTTATAAAAGAATTACGCGAGTGGAATTTAGCACAGAACCATTAGCGAAGACGGCAGCAGGTAAAATTGTGAGAAGCGAATGAGAGGTAGAGAAGATGGAAAGAGAAGAAATCAAATGTACATTATATGAAATGATGAGTGAGTTATTGGAGCGAGAAGTAGATGATATTGATGAATCCAAGGCATTGATGGATGAATTAGATCTTTCATCTTTAGAGATTATGACAATGATTGCAGATTTGGAAGAGCAGTTTCAGATTCAGATTCCGGAGAATGATATTCGTGGAATGGTGACAGTGGGAGATATGATTGATTTTATTTATGAGGCAAAGAAGGAATGTTAGAAAAGGTTTATAGTGGGCTTCCCTTTTTTTACAATTGGGATGAAAACAAACCAGGAATTATATCCTGTCATGTAAAGTTAAAGGAAGCGATTGATTGTCGTATATTAGAAGCGGCTGTAAACGAAGCGTTAGAGATTCATAAGCATTTTAAGGTTAGATTAGTTATAGACAATAATAATGTATATTATGAATATAACGATAAATTAGCCAAAGTATATGAAGGGATTGAGCATAATTTTTCTCTAATCAGAGATACGCAGGATTATCTTTTTGCATTTCGTGTAACTGACGAGATGGTATACTTGGATGTATTTCACCTACTTTCGGATGGCGATGGTGTGATGGCATTTAGCAAGACAGTGATTTTGCTTTATTTTAGTAAGGTATATGCGGATAAGGAAGACTGGGGTGCTCTGATTGAAAAGAGAATAAAGCAATATGATGGCGAGCGACAGAAGATAGACCCTTATACGGTTGATAAGGTGGCTCATAGAGAAGCAAAGAGAGAGCAGGCAGAAATTCCTGAGTTTTTGCAGTTATATGATGAAGGGGATGAGGAGCACTTTATAAGCATGAAATGGAATTGCGAAGTGTTTGCTCAGAATCCGCAGGTTGGCGGGGTTAGTCCGTATGTTTTGGTAAATGTGTTGCTCGGGAATGTGATAGAACAACAGTGCCCAGATGACGGATGTATTGGTGCATATATGCCGATAAACATGAGAAAGAGAATAGGGCTACGTGATTCGATGTATAATTGTCTTTCTTATACGAATGTGAAACACGTGAAGAAAGTGCATGGGATGTCTTTAGAGGAACAGTGTAGAGAGTACACCAATTCCTTAAAGTTTCATTATGGACTGGATAATTCATTGTACATTATGAGTGAGGATGCCAAGTTTATAGATATTATGCAGAATGAAAAGCTTTCTATATCACGTAAATGTGGAATTGTTCGCGGAATTACAAGAAGGACCAAGTGCATGCGTGGAACTTTTGGTATGAGCTATATACAGTTTTGCAGTGAGGAAGAAGTATACAAACGTTATATGGATGCGCTAACGGTATGCCCACCGAATAGCGGTATCGGAATTGTTTGTGAGATGTTCAAGATAGGTGATGAGATTAATCTATGTGTGAGATATGGCAAGAAACAGGAAGATGTGATATGGCTGCTTATTCAGAAGATGAATGATCTTGGGATGAATGTGGACGTTCAGGAAGTGAAGGATATTAATACTAAGATTGCAATTGACTTATTAAAATAAAGAACGGAATTGGATAGAGAGAGTATGCAGGAAAAAGATGTAATAATCAAGGTAGAGGATGTATATAAGGAGTATTGGCTTGGCTCGCTTGATAGTCATTCTTTTTTGGAAGAATGGAGATGCAAGCATGGACAGAAAAAAAAGAAAGCAATAGAAGCCAGAAAGCAGATTAAGGCATTAAACGGTGTAAGCTTTGAAGTGGAGCGTGGAGAAACGGTAGGTCTTATTGGGGCGAATGGTGCGGGTAAGTCAACGCTTTTAAAGATTTTATCCAGAGTTACGGTTCCGACGGAAGGAAAGGTATATCTGGATGGAACGATGTCGAGTATGCTCGAGGTTGGAACAGGTTTTCATCAGGAGTTATCGGGTAGAGAAAATATTTATATCAACGGAACGATTCTTGGTATGACGAGAAAAGAGATTGATTCTAAGCTAGAGGATATTATTGAATTTTCAGAGTGTAGGGAGTTTATTGATACACCGGTAAAAAGATATTCTTCGGGTATGTATGTAAAGCTTGCTTTTGCGGTTGCTGCGTATCTGGACTCTGATATTATGATACTGGATGAGGTTTTGGCAGTTGGTGATATGAAGTTCCAGAATAAGTGTCTGGAGAAGATTGGAGAGCTGTCTAAAACAGAAGGACGTACGGTGTTATGTGTAAGTCACAATATGACAACGATTAGCCAATTATGTAAGAGATGTATCGTGTTGGATAAGGGGCGTGTGATTTTTGATGGAGATACACAGGAAGCGATTCGTGTGTATTTTGGTGAGAAGACAGATAGCGTAGTGTATGCGGATTATTCGGAATGTAGGAGATTTCCGTGGCTGCAACGTTCTGATATCAGACTGCAAAGTGCATGTTATGTAGGAAAGGAAGAGGCAGTTTTTTGGGATGATGAAAAGTTACGATTCCATTTTTCATGGCTATATCATACGCCGGTTGTGAAGCTGTGTCTGCGTGTAGAGATTTTTGACGCAACGGGAAATGGTGTTGGTGCGTCTTTCCTTTATGATATCGAGAATGGAGAAGCGGGTGATCGTAGTGACGTTGAGGTAGAAATGGATATCTCTTCTGTAAGAGAAGGAAAATATTCCACGATTTATACGTTGTTTGTTAGAGATCAGGGTGGAGAAAGCGTGGATCTGGATTGTATCAATGGTTTAAGCTTCGAAAAGAGAATGATTGCTGAGAGAGAAATCGTATGGAAGCCAAAGTCATGGGGCTGTATAGAGTTACCGGGACTAACGATTATGAAATAGATTTATCGGAAATGTGAAGGCGCGGAATAATTACGATTTAACAATATTATCCAGATTTTAAACATAAATTGCGTATACAATAAGACAAGTTGTCAGATAGTTAAAAAGATGATATTATATTAGTAAGGTCCCGGGAACCGAAGTATAGTGATATGGAGGATTATAAATGAAGAATTTAAAAGTCTGGGTAAGTAGATTACTGATAGGTATCATGACATTTATGTGTTTTGCAGGGAATAGTGCTCCATTGGAAGTTAGGGCGGCCGAGGTTGTGCCCAACTCAGTTAGTGAGACTGAGAGTGAAATCCACTATGTGGCATTAGGAGATAGTATTACTAGGGCAGATAATTCCTATGTGAATGAAGTTTCAAGTTATCTGAAAAAACGATATGGAAAATGTGTAACCAGTAATTTGTCTGTAAATGCATGGAAGAGTAAGGATTTGTTAGATGCTTTGACGAATCCAGCAAATAGTAAGTACAGCAGTTATAGGGCAAAGGTTAAAGA
>JAXJRB010000242.1:0-2016 GCA_036310845.1 Lachnospiraceae bacterium
CTTATTGCAGGCAGTTATTTGATACTGTATTCAGCAGTTAGAGTATCGGCTATAGCAGATCAAAGAATAGCGGAGATACAAAAAAGAGAAACATTTGATAAAGAAAAGCATTTGAACACTAATCAAAGTAGTATATCGGGAGGGATGGCTATGGCAAATAAAGAAAAGAAGATTGAAGGCAGACTTGGCTACAACAGTGAAAATGGCAGATATGGATTGCTGGTATCAGATTTATGGGAACATATCGGATTCCATTGTGGAGAATGCTTGGAAGTCAAGGTTGATGACAAATGGGTAAAAACCCGGATGGAAATGGATATTGACCGTAACTGGTATCTGGTGGATACCCCTTATACAGGAGATTTAGAGTATGTTAGGGCGAGAATTTAGGAAACGGAGGAAACACAGAATGAACAATAGTATTGAAATAATTGGAATTGACCATGGCTGGTCACAGATGAAGACAAGCAACTATTGCTTTAACACATCAATCAAAGAGTTGCCGAATGTTCCGGCATTTACGGATAATGTTCTTCAATATGACAATAGACATTTTGCTGTTGGAGATGAACGACTGGAAGTGCTTGACAGTAAGGTGGAAAATGAGAACTTCTATTTGCTCACTTTAGTGGCAATGGCAAAGGAAATGAAAAGCAGAGGATTGAAGGAAGCAGACATTGCTCTTGCAGTAGGACTTCCACTGACAAGATTTTCAGCAGAAAGAAAACCATTCATCGAATATCTGTCAAAGAATGAATTTGTAGCGTTTACCTTTGAAAATGACTTGTATCGGGCACACATTATGAATGTGTCAGTCTTTCCACAGTGCTATGCGGCAATCGCCGGTATGTTAGCATCCTTTGGTAAAAAAGCATTGGTTGTCGATATTGGTTCATGGACGATTGACAGTATGATGATTCTTGACAAGAGACCGGACAGTACAAAATGCGATACCCAGAACGAAGGATTAATCCGCTGTATGAGGTCCATAAACCGACTTGCAGTACAGGTAAAGAACCACAAGATAGATGAAGCAGATATTCAGGAATATATGATTACAGGCAGAACATCACTGCCGGCTGAGTATAAGGAGCTTATGGACCAGGAGATTTACGAATTTGTAAATAAGGTATATCGTTATCAAATTGAGTGTGGTTATAACCTTGATATGATTCCGGTCTACTTTGTAGGCGGTGGTGCAATCGTTATGAAGAACTTTGGAAAGCATCAGCCAAATTTTCATTATGTACTTGATGTAAAGGCAAATGCCAAGGGATTTGAGAAAATGGCGAGGATTGCATTGAATAACGGGAGGTAGTGGATATGGCACGAAAGGATGTCGAACAATTCAATCTTCGGCTTAATCTTAATAACCCGAATCATTTGAAGATATATCGAACCTTCCAAGACCTGAATACCGACATCCATAAGTCGAGAAATAACTTTATTATTGAAGCGTTGCTAAGATATATTAACGGTATTTCAGATGAAGATTTGACCTTTACCGGGGCGAAGAAAAAGCAGGAGGCAGACAGATATGTTACCAAGTCAGAAATTGATGAACTGGAAACGAGAATAACTGCGAAAGTTATGAAAGAAGTTGCTGAAATGATGGGAAGAGCTGCATTAGGCAATCAGGGAATGATGATAAATCCTATGATGATGCAGTCCTATATGCAGATGGCACAAACTACTCAGCAGGAAGCACCCAAAGAAAACGAGACAAAAGATGTTTCAGAGGAAGAGGATGCAACATTGCAGGAAATGTCACTAATGTTTGCTCAAGGAGAATTTGGAAAGGAGTAAACGCCTATGGCAGTATTAAGCGGAATCGGAACTGTGTTAATTACCATATTGAAATGGATATTAAAAATAGTATTAGGAATGCTCAGACTGGTATGAGGTGGCAAAAATCTTCCTGCTTCTGCTTAATCTGGTATTCAGAGTGTTTATGGCATTTGTAGGTGCAGGAACACCATGAAAGGGGGTGTGGCTTATGAAGTTTCGATTTGAGAA
>JAXJRB010000243.1:0-12874 GCA_036310845.1 Lachnospiraceae bacterium
CTATGCGGAAAGCAGAATAAATCAAACATGCCGAACGCACCATTTAGGAAATACCAAACAAGCGGGTTTGCATTTGAGGCATATTCATTTGCTATACACAAAACCTGAAAAGGAGTGCTAATAGCCTTGAATATTACTCCACTAAACTTGAATTTAATTTATTACATCTGATGACGCACGACCGCATACTCATCCCCATTACGATAGTATGGGCATTCCTTATATTGTCCCTGACTTAAACGGACAGCATCGTCCTCATCCATATTCACTTCACAATAATAACATTCATCTTCATCATCATATACATTAAATGCACATGTATCACAACTTACTCCAGCCATATTTCTTCTCCTATTTCCTGAATTCCTATTCAAAAAAACAACCCCTTCACTACATAAATGAAGAGGCCATTTTCATTTAATCACTTTCTTAAATTGAATTTCTAAGCGTTTCTATTTCTTCCCGGGTTAGACCTGTATATTTCTCAATAAGCTCTATCGGCATATTATCTTCTAACAACTTAACAGCTATTGTATTTGATACCTGCATAGTTACTTGTTCTGTTACTTGCTGTGTCACTTGCTGTGTCACTCGTTGTGTTACTTGTTGTGTCACTTGTTGTGTCACTTCTTCTTCTTTCTTTTTCAATTTTTCAGCTATTACAGGTTGCATTAATTCCTCTAATGCTTCACACATTTCAGGCGCCTCCCTTCTCAAAATGGCAAATGTCAATTCATTTGCACGAATTGCAACATTCAATAAAGAATCCGCGTTATCTTTATCTTCTTTTCTTGATAAATTACTTGTACTTTCAATTAATAATTTTGCATCCCTACTCAACATCTCTTCTGTTAGTGACGTCAGCCAAACATGTAATCCTTTATCTAATTCCTTAGATATTATAAACTGTGTTGGAAACAACACATATTTGCCACTAACATAGTATATCCCTTTATATGGATTTGAAATAACATATCCTTCTGATTTCAACATAGCAAATAACTTCTGCGGTTTACGCTCTTGAACAATAGATACGGTAATATCTCTTTGCATACGTTCATTTATTTCTTTACCGCTGGCCTTATACAGACAAGCATATGCAATGGTCTTAAAATAGGAATCTATGTTGATACCATCTTTTGGTGCCTTATATTCCATTATATTATGCTTACGAAACAATTTGCCAATTGTATTCTTTATCTCATCCTGTCCCTGCTTATGTATCACAAGCAAATCAGCCTGCAACGGTTTGGAATTCAGATTATATTCATTGTAAAAATCCAAATCCTCCCTATTTTCTGCCAGTTCAAGCCGTACTGCGGAACAAAAAGCCGGATGCCATTGTATTCTTTTATCTTCCATGTATCTTCTCACCCTTATTATAGCAATAGAAGTTCCTCTTTTCAATTCATATAATCGAAAACGATTAGAACCTATGTTCGATTATAATATCACCATTCCTTATCTATGTCAATATAATATATACAAATAATAAACACCTCTGTTATTAATACAAAAAAAGTAGGCAACTACCTTTATCACATGTAATTGCCTACCTTATTACTTTTCATTCTTAGCCATACTTTAGAAAACTCTTTATTCTTACCACTCATAATATGGGGCATTTCTTGCACCACATATTAACTGAATACCTAATTTTATTAATGTCATTATACCCACTGGTTGTATAACCACTTGTAAAACCTTTTATGGTAATTGTCTCCCCCACCTTAAATGGTGTATCTGGCTCAACCACCAGTCGAAAATCCATACCATAACTATTCTCTAAAGTCAAAACCATTCTCGGCAGGTATTCCCCAAAATCTGCCACAAAACCGTCATATCAATGGCAACTGATTACCTTTCCTGTTACTGTATAATTATATACTTTCTCATAGAAGCTTCGATATCCTGTTTCCGGAAAATGCACAGGATACTCCTCATATTCAAGTTCTCCCGTAAGATATGCCTCTATCAACTCATCTGCTGTGCATAGAATTGGGCATCGAATATCCATCCGTTCTCCATTAACCTTGGCTCTGCACATACTGTCATGCTACATCCAAACAATACGCTAAGTGTTGCTGCCATCACCAACATTTTTTCTTCATAAGTAAGTTTCTCCTTTCACAACTTACTCACCCTTATTGCAGAAATAGAAGTTCCTCTTTTCGCTTCATGTCACAACCCATATCAGAACTTATGTATGTTATTCTAAAAATCAAACAACCCCTTTCAGTTTTAAAACAAACAACCAGAAAGAAATCGTTATAGAACTTAAAAACGTTGAAAAAACTATGCAGCCGGAAGATAACACACCCTCATACCCTGTATTTCTTGCCATAATATAGGCACTTACCGTAGTAGGCGCACCTAGCATAATCAGTATTGCTATTAACTTCTCATCCGCAAATCCAAGTTTAACTGCTAATGGTAAAAAAATGGCCGGAAGAACCACAAGCTTAATCATTCCCGACAAAATGGTAGGAGCTAATTGACCAGCTACCTTTTTCCCTTCAAATCCTGCTCCCAGTCCAATCAAAGCAAGCGGGGTTGCCAAAACCGAAAAATTCTGAAGTGTTTTATCCATAACATATGGTATTTTGAACTTTACCAAAGAAAGAATCATTCCAATTGTAATTCCTACTATAATGGGATTCTGAATAATTTCTATCAAAGACTCTTTTATCATTTCGCTTTTCTTTTTTATATGGTTATGCGGAACAGCAAATAATAATATTACAACTGCCATTACATTATATAGAGGCACTGTCGCAAACACCATAAGCGGCGCAACAGATGTACTTCCATATATATTCTGAACAAAAGCAATACCTAAAACAGCTGCACTCCCTCTATAAGAAGCCTGTATAAATTCTCCAAGAATTGATTTTTTCTTTATAAATAATATAGCGAATACCGTAATACCTAATATACTTCCCAAAGTAACTAAAAAACAAAAAAGCACAAATCGAAAATCCATAACCTGATAAAAATCAGTCGAAGCTATGTCCATCATCAATAAAATTGGCAACGTCACTTTGAAGTTTAAATGATTTAATTTATTTATAAAGCTTTCATCCAGCATTTTCATGCATCGCAAAATATATCCTGCCATCATCACCAAAAAAACGGGAACAGTAGCATTAAGACAAAATAGCAAATTATTCATTTTAGTTATACACAATACTCTTTGCTACGTTTTCTGCGTTCTGTTTATCAGTTAAAGCTTCTATAATAGCAAGTGCAAACTCTATTGTTGTCCCTACACCTCTACTCGTAATAATATTTCCATCTACACATACACTTTCATAAGAAATAATTGCTTCCTTTAAATCCTTTTCCATATTTAAATAGCAACATGCCTTTTTTCCTTTTAACAATCCTCTTTTCCCAAATATGGTAGGTGCTGCACAAATTGCTGCGATATACTTTCCCTTTGATGCAAAATAATCAATTTGCTCCATCAATGGCTCATAAGCTCCCAGATTCATAAATCCAGGCTTTCCTCCCGGCAAAACTAACATATCTGCATCATCACAGTTTATCTCCTCAAAACTTCTATCTGCTTTCACACAAATATCATGAACACCAAGCACCTCTTTTGTCCCTGTTATCGCAACAGTTTCCAGGTCAATCCCTGCTCTACGCACTAAATCCACCACAGTCATGGCTTCTACTTCTTCATAGCCTTCCGCCAAAAATAAATATACTTTTTTCATAATCATTCAACCTCTTTTTTTACTTATATCTGTTGCGGATCCACATGTTGTATTGTAATGCGTATTTGTCACTTGGTAAATTACCCACTTTTTTGTAAGTATACCTAAGCTTATGGAATCAACCCTTTTTCTCTTAATATATCTTCTTTTCCCTGTGCCATCAGATAATCAATTCCTATATGTTGCATAATTTTTAATGCCTCTAGTATTTGATTACCCATTTCCTTGGTTAATGAGTATTCCACATGTAAGGGATATCCTTGAAAAGTTTCCTTTTCTACAAAACCATATTCTATTAACTCATGAAGCTGTTCTAACAACATTTTTTGTGTAATGCCATCTATATCTTTTTCCAACTTTGCTAAGGATGTTGGTCCCAAGCGAAGTCTCCATAAAATAATGGATTTCCACTTTCCCTTTATCATGTCATGTATAAGCTCTAATGGACATGTAAACTCTTCACGTACTTTCATAATATCTTTCTCCTATCCTCTTGGCACAACCAAAACGGGACGCCTTTCGGCATCCCGTTACCCACATTATGTTATAAAATTTAAGCTTTTATTTTTTAAGCTTCCTCGTCCGGCTCTAATAAAGCCTTCTCATAGCTTTCAAGAATTGTCTTCTGTATGATTTCTCTTGTGGAAGAATTGATTGGATGTGCGATATCTCTATATTCGCCATCTGCCGACTTCTTACTTGGCATAGCAATAAAGAGCCCCTTTTCTCCTTCGATTACCTTAATATCATGAACTACAAATTCATCATCAAGAGTAATAGAAACTACTGCCTTCATCTTTCCTTCCTTTGTAATTTTGCGAACGCGTACATCTGTAATCGTCATTCCTTAGTTCCCCCTTTGCAAGTCATAGTGAATTACTTTAACACAAACATTACTTTATAAAACATATCTTTCATTTTTCTCAACCACGACTTTAATTCCATTTTCCCCTACGTGGTAAGAATTAGCTCTAATCGTATCACGGCTTTCTACAATACAGTTTTCAATGTGGGTGTTATCGCCTAGATACACATCATTTAAAATGATGGAGTTTTTAATATAACAGTTATTGCCAACAAATACCTGCTTAAACAAAATAGAATTTTCTACTGTTCCATTTACGATACATCCGCTGGAAATCAAGCTATTCTTAACCTGTGCACCAGGATTGTACTTTGCAGGTGGCAAATCATCAACTTTAGAATACACATCTGGATGCTGCTTGAAGAAGTAATTACGAATATCAGGCTTTAAGAAATCCATATTTGTTCCGTAATAATCCTCTACAGATGCGATATTTCTCCAGTAAGAATTAATCTTATATCCGTAGATTCTCTTCACATCCTTATAACGAATCAGAATGTCCTGTACAAAATCATATCTTCCTTCCTCTGCACACTTCTCCAACAATTCAATTAACTGTCTTCTTCTGATTACATAGATACCACAGGAAACGGTTGTGGACTTTACTACCATTGGCTTTTCTTCGAATTCTTCAATACGGAAGTCCTCGTTCATCTTAACCGTGCCATAACGCTCAATTTCTGCATCTGCAGGCATATCCTTAACTACGACTGTAATATCTGCCTTCTTTGCAATGTGATATTCTAATACTTTATTATAATCCATTTTGTAGACACAATCGCCATTTGCGATGACTACGTATGGTTCATGGCTTCTTTTCAAAAACAAAATGTTCTGGTAAATACTTTCTGCTGTTCCTCTGTACCAATTACTGTTATCAGGGGTTACAGTTGGTGTAAAAGTATACAAGCCCCCCTGCTTACGTCCAAAATCCCACCACTTAGACGAATTCAAATGTTCATGAAGACTTCTTGAATTATACTGTGTAATAACCGCAACCTTCTGAATATGGGAATTTGTCATGTTACTTAATGTAAAATCAATACTTCTATAGCTTCCTGCTATCGGCATTGCGGAAATGGCTCTTTTATGAGAGAGTTCCTTCATTCTCTTGCTGTTTCCACCTGCCAGAATAATACCTAATGCTCTCATAATTACTCACCCACCTTTATTAATGTCTTGCCGCTATCTAAAATGCCGTTTGGATAGTCATTAGAGTCTGTCTCACCGGAAACTACTGCGTTCTTTCCAATCTTAACGTCTGAAGGAATAATTGTTTTCTCACCAATGGTAACTAAGCCATGACTATAAATCTCCGGCTTGGTATCATTTTCCTTCTCTTCCATGGTTCCAAGTTCAACATTGTCACCAATCTGAACATATTCATCAATAATTGCTTTTTCAACAACACAATTGTTGCCTACCTGGGTCTGATTCATAATTATCGAATTACGTACTACAGTTCCTTCCCCTATTACAACACCACAGCCGATGACAGAATTATACACCTGGCCATATATCTCTGAGCCTTCGCCGATAATGCTACGCTCTACAACACTGTCTGAAGCAATATACTGAGGTGGCAGAATATCACTCTTTGTGTAAATCTTCCAATATTCCTCATATAAATTGAATTCCGGAACAATATCAATAAGCTCCATGTTTGCTTCCCAATATGAGCTAAGTGTTCCTACATCCTTCCAATAGCCATTGAATTCATAAGTGTACATCGGTGCACCCTTTTCAAAGCAATATGGAATAACATGCTTACCAAAATCCAGTGCCGGCTGATCAGCCTTTGCAATCAATGCTTCTTTCAATGTCTTCCAATTGAATATATAAATACCCATGGACGCAAGATTGCTTCTTGGATTTTCCGGCTTCTCTTCAAAATCAGTAATTTTTTTCTTATCGTCTGCAATAACGATACCAAATCTGCTTGCTTCCTCTAATGGAACAGGCATGGAAGCAATCGTAACCTCTGCACCACTTTCCTTATGAAAATCAAGCATTACCTCATAATCCATCTTATAAATATGGTCACCTGACAATATCAAAACATAGTCGGGATTATAATTTTCCATGTATTCAAGATTCTGATAAATAGCATTCGCAGTACCTGTATACCACTCACTATTTCCACTCTTTTCGTATGGAGGCAATACAGTTACTCCACCGATATTTCGGTCTAAATCCCAAGGAATACCGATACCGATATGTGTGTTCAGCTTTAATGGCTGATACTGAGTAAGTACGCCGACTGTGTCGATGCCGGAGTTAATACAGTTACTTAGTGGAAAATCGATAATACGATATTTTCCACCAAAAGAAACTGCCGGCTTTGCCATCTTAGATGTCAGGACACCCAGTCTAGAGCCCTGTCCACCCGCTAAAAGCATGGCGATCATTTCTTTCTTAATCATTTTGTCACCCCTAATAATGCATAATTCGATAGGTAGTATACGCAATTATGACTTTTGCCATTTTACGTTAGACCTAAGCCGATTATAACACACTATTAACATAAAGTGAATATTTTTACGAATTATTCATTGTATTTTCTTTCAATTAATTTGTATCATTTTTCATTAATTAAAAGTTCGCAACCAAATGATTTCTTTAAAGTTTCTCGACACACTTGCAACAATTGTTTTGTTTACAAAATATATATCGGAGTGTTTTCAGTTTTCTTGAGCAGTTTGCAATAATAATATTATCTTTATTTATTATGTACATCTTTTTTGTGAATTATTTATTCATTTTGCCCAATTTAATCTCTTTACAATTTATACAACTCTTATAACTAACACCATTTTATCCTTAATTTGTTTGCTAATATATCTTAAGTGCTATATGAGCTGTAAATTCTTTTCATATAATATAGATAACAAAAATTTATATGTGGAAAAGTTTTACGAATAGGTGTACACTGAAAAGAAAATCATGGAAACACTTTGAAATTACTTATTCCAAATTACTATGGAGGTTATTATATGTATCAAATTAATTTTAATGAACCCATACATGTATATTTTATGGGAATTGGCGGTATCAGCATGAGCGGACTTGCAGAGATTCTTCTCGATGCAGGATTTCCTGTGAGCGGTTCTGATGCCAAAAAATCTCCTTTGACAGAACATCTTACAGCAATTGGCGCTCATATTGCTTATGGACAGCGTTCTGAAAACATTACCGATGATATTGATTTAATCGTTTATACCGCTGCTATTTCAACAGATAATCCTGAATATGTGGAAGCTGTAAGCAAAAATATTCCTATGATGACTCGTGCTGACCTACTTGGACAGATTATGAAAAATTATCAAACTCCAATTGCTATTAGTGGTACGCACGGCAAAACCACTACTACCTCTATGGTTTCTGAGGTTCTCCTTGCCGGAGAAACAGATCCTACTCTTTCCATTGGTGGAATCTTAAAATCCATTGGTGGAAATATCCGTGTCGGAAAATCACAGTATTTTGTAACAGAAGCTTGTGAATATACCAACTCCTTTTTAAGCTTCTTCCCTCGTATCAGTATTATATTAAATATAGAAGAAGACCATATGGACTTTTTTAAGGATATTAAAGAAATCCGCAGTTCTTTCCACCGGTTTGCACAGCTTCTTCCTGATGATGGATACCTAATTGTCAACTCTGGCATCGAACAGATTTCTGAAGTTACCAAAGACTTAACCTGTAAGATAATTACCTTTGGTACAGACACGACTTCTGATTATAGTTATACGGATACTTCTTTTGATGAAATGGGTAGAGCTTCTTATACTTTATTAAGAAAAGGCGCTCCTTCCGAAAGAATTGAACTTGGTGTTGTAGGTGAACATAATATTTTAAACTCTTTATCCGTTATTGCTTTAATGGATTTACTTTCTATAGAAGAAAATACTGTTTTATCTGCTCTTAAATCTTTTCATGGTACTGAAAGACGTTTTGAATACAAAGGTTCTATTGCAGGAGTAACCGTTTTGGATGATTATGCACATCATCCTACAGAAATCGAAGCAACCTTAAAAGCTGCTGCCAATTATCCACACAATACCTTATGGTGTGTGTTCCAGCCACACACATATACTCGCACCCATGCCTTTTTAAAGGATTTTGCACAAGTTCTTACGCTTGCTGATAAAATCATCCTGACAGATATTTATGCTGCAAGAGAAAAAAACACAATTGGTATTACCTCTCTTGATCTCCAAAAAGAGATTGAAAAACTGGGGAAAGAATGCTTGTATTTCCCATCTTTTGATGAAATTGAAAATTTTTTATTAGAAAATTGTATCAACGGTGATTTGTTGATAACTATGGGAGCCGGAGATGTTGTAAAAATCGGCGAAAATCTTCTAGGAAATTAATTATCCACATTATCCACATTTTTTGGATGCTGAAACGCAGAAAAAGGATGTGGATATTTTTATGCGAAATCCACAATTACTATTTTTCTTATTCACATGTCCCAAACACTGTCTTTACAAGACTAGCTTATTGTTTTGCTTTTCTTTATCCACATTATCCACGGTATCCACAAACTCCCCAAACCCAGTATTCACAAGGGTTTGCGCCTTCACAAGGGCTTGCTTTTTTTAATAGTTGTGTTACAATACACTTACTTTGGGTCAGCGGTCATTCTTTCATAGGCTACTATGCTGACAAACAATACTACCAGGACAGGTGAAATGATGAATAGAATTAACATTTATCGCAATACACACAAAGAGCAGACCTCTGTTTCTAATTATTTTATTGATGAGTTCATGGCCGATGCAAACGATGCACAGCTAAAAATATATCTTTTTTTAATCCGTATGATGAGTGCCAACTTACCAACGAGTGTCACTGACATTGCGGATAAATTCAATTACACAGAGAAAGATGTGCTTCGCGCGCTCATGTATTGGGAATCAAGACAGCTACTTGCTTTAGAGTACGATGCTGCTCATAATCTGTCTGGTATACAAGTCCTTTCCCTGGACAACCCTTATGAATTCCAGCAGACAGCACCACGTATTACGCCAGTACTGTCCTTTATTCGACCTGCATCCATGCAGACAGGATTTCGCACTCTAACAACTAACACGAGCGCTGCTCCCATCAGCGCCCCTGTTCAGCCAAAGGTGCAGGACGAGATTCAAAAGCCAGAATACACCATGGACGACCTAAAGAATTTTAAAAACAATGAAGAAGTACAACAGCTTCTTTTTGTAACAGAACAATATATCGGAAAACAGTTAACAAGAGCCGATATGGAAACCATATTCTTTCTTTACGACAGACTTGGATTCTCTGCTGACTTGATTGATTATCTCGTGCAGCACTGCGTAGAGCGTGGTAAAAAAGACTTCCGTTATATGGAAAAGGTTGCTCTTGCATGGGCCGATCAGGGTATTACAACCCCAAAACAGGCTCAATTAGCAAACAAGTCCTATGACAAAAATGTCTATACAATCATGAAATCACTTGGCAAAAATTCCAACCCTGCTCCCAAGGAAATGGAATACATCAACAAGTGGACAAAAGACTATGGTTTTATGCTGGATATCATACAAGAAGCTTGTGACAAGACTGTCATGACTACAGATTCCCATCGTTTTGCTTATGCCGATGGTATTTTAAGTAAATGGTATCAGGCCGGAGTACGTAAAAAAGAAGACATTGCTCATGCAGATGTTGCCTTCCAGCGCAGTAATCCCCCAAAAACTACTGCACAACAGCGTACTACTTCTGCCGGTGCAAACAAGTTCAATCGTTTTGCACAAAATACATACGATTTTGAACAGCTTGAGCAGAACATCTTAAGCAATTAATTTGTAGAATGCATAAACGCCAGTTTTTTTGCAATTAGCAAATTTGTGCTTACGCCCAAATTTGCAAGCTACTAAGAACGGGAGATTATCATGTCACTTACAAACAGTCAATACAATGCTATTATCCGCTCTTATGAAGAGAAGCAAAGAAAAGCAAGATATTTACAAGAAGAACATACACAGCAAGTGTATGCTACTATACCGGAATATGAAGAGTTGGACAGACAAGTGTCTTCCATTTCTATTGCACAGGGGCGTAAACTCCTTAGCGGCGACAGTAACGCTCTTACCGAATTGAAGGAACAATTAAAGATTCTATCCCAGAAGAAGGCTTTGTTGTTAAAAGAGCACGGATTTTCTTCTGATTATCTGTCCCCTGTATACGAATGTCCTCATTGTCAGGATACCGGATACATAGATAATAAGAAATGCTCCTGTTTCCGCAGTGCAGAAATCGAGCTGATTTACGAGCAGTCTCACATTAAAAATCTCTTAAAAACGGATAATTTTAATAGTTTATCCTATGATTTTTATGAGGGCGAAGATCTCGAAAGATTCCAAAAAGCAGTCATTGAATGCCAAAAATTCATAAAAAATTTTCAATCAGACTACCACAATTTATTTTTTTATGGTACAGTAGGTACTGGTAAATCATTTTTGTCCTCTTGCATTGCCAAGGAACTCATTGACAAAGGACAGCTTGTAATCT
The DNA here is from genome assembly GCA_036310845.1 of Lachnospiraceae bacterium. GTDB lineage: Bacteria > Bacillota > Clostridia > Lachnospirales > Lachnospiraceae > COE1. Next base: position 11,119 of record JAXJRB010000243.1, read on the forward strand.
ATTTTAGTGCAACTCAGTTATTTGACGCATTATCCAAAAGCACCTTTGACAAAGAAAGTAAAGAGGCTGCATCGGGGATTTACGAGGACATATATGAATGTGATTTACTAATTATAGATGACTTGGGAACTGAACTTACTAATGCGTTCGTTTCATCCCAACTTTTCTCCTGTCTGAATAACAGGCATCTTCGTAAGAAATCTACGATTATTACGACCAATCTGTCACTGGAGGAATTGAGGGATCGTTACTCTGACAGAATCTTTTCCCGCATAACAAGTAATTATGGGATGTGCAAGCTAACCGGACGAGATATCCGGGTAACCAAAAAATTATTGTTGAACAGAAAGTGAGGAGTTTCGCAATGCCAGTTCGCGAAGAAAAAAGAAATCTGAATTCGATACCTGTAGGTTCTCTTGGTATCATTCCTTTAGAGGGATGTAAGTCTCTCGGCCAGAAAGTTGATGAGTACCTTGTTAAATGGAGAACAGAACGTGAAAGTGAACACAAGAACAGTCTTGCATTTGCAGGTTACCAGCGTGATTCTTATATGTTAAAGACCAAGGTTCCACGTTTTGGTACCGGTGAAGCTAAGGGAATGATTTTAGAATCCGTTCGAGGTGATGACTTATATATTCTCGTAGACGTTGCTAACTATAGCTTAACTTATTCTTTATGTGGTTATGAGAATCACATGTCTCCTGATGACCATTATCAGGATTTAAAGAGAATTATTGCCGCAGTAGGTGGTAAAGCTAGAAGAATTACCGTTATTATGCCTTTCCTTTATGAAAGTCGTCAGCATAAGAGAACTTCCCGTGAGTCTCTCGACTGTGCTATTGCTTTACAGGAAATGGTAAAGATGGGTGTTGATAATATTATTACTTTTGATGCCCATGATCCTCGTGTACAGAACGCTATTCCTTTAAATGGTTTTGAAACTGTACAACCAACTTATCAGTTTATCAAGGGACTTTTGAATAACGTTCCTGACTTAACAATTGATTCTGACCATATGATGATCATCAGCCCTGATGAAGGTGGTATGGGAAGAGCAATCTACATGGCAAACGTTATGGGACTTGATATGGGTATGTTCTACAAGAGACGTGATTATACACAGGTTGTAGATGGACGTAACCCTATCGTAGCTCACGAATTCCTAGGAAGTGATGTAGAAGGCAAGGACGTTTTAATTATTGATGATATGATTTCATCTGGCGAAAGTGTTCTTGAAGTAGCTCAGGAATTAAAGTCTAGAAAGGCTAATAGAATCTTTGTTGCTACTACATTTGGTTTATTCACAAGTGGTCTTGAGAAATTTGATGAAGCTTATGAAAAGGGCTTAATCTACAGAATTCTTACTACAAACTTAATTTATCAAACACCAGAGCTTCTTGAAAAGCCATACTATATCAACTGTGACATGAGTAAGTATATTGCTTACATCATCGATACTTTAAATCATGATTCTTCTATTAGCGATTTATTAAATCCTAACGACAGAATCAATACTATTATCGAAAAGTATAAGAATAAGCAGTTAGATTGCCAGAAATAGTATAATAACATGCAAATGCATGATGAAATAAAAAGGAATCCAAAATTGGATTCCTTTTTATTTTCTACTACTCTTCTAAATTCAGGTTTAGTGGACTGTGGGGAGTCAGAGTGTTGCTCTCAATTCTGGGACACAAAGCCTAAGAGTTACTAAATGTCCTCTTCTGACAGCTTTTATTAGCAACCTCTTCTGCAA
>JAXJRB010000244.1:0-6456 GCA_036310845.1 Lachnospiraceae bacterium
ACCACCGGCTTAGCCGGTGGTTTGCTCTGACCCTATAAGGGTCTTTTTCCGGCACTGGAGTCTAAAGACTCACCGAATAGGTTCGCCAGCCGCAACATCATTTCCTGCTAAGCCCCCTGGGCTTTTTTATTTGCTTCTTTTTACTGGCTCACCCGTAAACGGGTCAATATACTCTTTCAGTGTCATTTGATCATATTCCAAATCTTCTTGTATTTGATTCCGAATATATTCTTCTATTTTCTTTGCATCTTTTCCTACAGTATCAACATAATATCCTCGACACCAAAAATGTCTATTTCCATATTTATATTTCAAGTTTGCGTGTCTTTCAAATATCATCAATGTACTTTTACCTTTCAGATATCCTACAAAGCTTGACACACTCATACTTGGTGGAATTTCTACAAGCATATGTACATGATCTCGACACATTTCTGCTTGAACTATTCTTACACCTTTTCTCTTGCACAATGTACTCAATATATTAGCTATATCTCGGTACAATTGCCCATATATAACTTTTCTCCTGAACTTAGGTGCAAAAACTATATGGTACTTACAATTCCATTTTGTGTGTGATAAACTATTACTATCCATTTTGGATACCTCCTTTGTTTTAATGCGGTTGGCGAACCTACATTAATTATAACATTGGAGGTTTTTTACTGTAAGCTAAAGCAATTTTAACCACTCGCATAGCAAGTGGTTTTATTGTTCTCCAAAGTTCCGTTTCTCTGTTGAGAAACTACACAATGTAGAACAGGGCCTTGCCCTAACAACAAAATGGGAACTAGTACCTTTTATGGTACTAGTTCCCATTTCATCATCTTCTATTCACACTTAATTATAAAATAAGTAAAACATAGGTAAATACTTAATCACACATTGTTGATGACAAATCTCTTCCACAATTCATTAATAAACTTACATCACGTCTAGAATACTTTTCATACAACACAAATGGACATTCTTCACTTTTTCCATCATGGTATTTTTCTTTATACCTTCTCAATCCAACTTCAATAATATCTCTAACCTGTCGTGCAAATTCCCTATGTTGCAAACGTTCTGTGAATTCTGCCATTCTATGAAGTATTTTAGTACTGTAATTATTTAAAATGTCAATATGACAATATTTTTGAAGCTCTTCTTCTTTACTTACAAAACTACCTTGTAGTACATTTATTGCATTAGAAAATGATTCATCATCAATTACATATCCATACTTTTCTCCTAACTCTTTCTTAATCTCATCCAAATGAATCACTTCTTGTTCCATCAACCGCTTTAACATTTCTAATTCATATGGTCTTGTCCCAGATAAGATAGTTTTTGACAAATACTCAAGTATAGTCATTTCCTGTTCCGATACTCTCCCTACATACAGCTCCTTTTCTTCTGATTCAAGAAACGTCTGATATGTCTTATATTCACGTGTAATTACTAATGGATCAACTTCTCCATTATCATAGAAATCTAGCAAGTACGGAATACGTCCAAGTCTATTTTTCAAGTTCCTATAGCTAGCTTTAATAATAGATTTCATCCCTTTAATTCTATCAATTGATGCAAAAATCTTATTCTTTGCTATTTCATCAAAATGTACTGTAGACGCACCCGGAATTGTAGTATTACCACTAATGACATATTTCCGTATGATATCCGGATTATAGGAACGGTCTCCGGAAAGTGCCACCGGAATCATAAAATTATTGTTATAGTTCCCGATGAAGTCAAGAATTACAACATATTCCTTACCTTCTGCTTTACGCAATCCACGACCAAGCTGCTGAATGAACACAATGGGTGATTCCGTCGGTCGAAGCATAATAACTTGATTTACCTCTACTATATCAACACCTTCATTCAGAATTTCTACAGAGAAAATATAATCAAGTGGCTGCATCTTTTCTGTCGCATCTTTTTCATCCATTGCAAGTCTTTCGAAAGCGTTTGCTCTCTCATCCTCGGATGCATTACCGTTAAGCGCAATCGTTCGATATCCCAAAGTATTAAATTTCTGCGATAATTCCTCGGACTCATCAATTCTACTACAGAAAATCAATCCCTTCACTCTATCGCCACTATATCCATAATATTCTGCTTGTTCAATAATATGGCGTACACGCTCATCGCCAGTAAGCAAATTGAAATCTCTATCAGACATTTTTCTCGATTTCAATTGCTTTTCTTCAACTAAGGAAACATCGCTGATTCCGAAATAGTGAAACGGACATAATATATCCTCTTCCATTGCTTGCTGCAATCGAATTTCATATGCAATCTGATAATTAAATATCTCGTAAATGTTACGTCCTGCTACATCGTCATCCCTTTTATCCGGAGTCGCAGTCATACCAAGCCACAGTTTCGGCTTAAAATAACTCATTACCTTCTGATATATATCTGCGGAACTGTGATGTGCCTCATCCAAAATAATACAATCAAATTCGTCAGGACTATATTTACGCAAATGTTCATCGCGATTTAATGTCTGCACCATTGCAAACACATAATCTGCTTCATAATCAGAATATCCGGCACCTACTAATCCCATGGAAATATTTTTTCCAAATACCTTCTGATATGATTTCTTGGTCTGACGCGCCAACTGTCCACGATGAACTAAGAATAATACTCTTTTATATCCAAGTTCACGCATGGCAAATGCTGACGCATACGTTTTTCCGGTACCAGTAGCAGATATCAATAATGCTCGTTCTTCTCCTGCTTCGATAATTTTCTTCAAATTAACGATAAAACCAACTTGCATAGAATTAGGCTGCAAACGGTACTTTTCAACAGACGGAATGTCTTCACTCTTGGCAATCTCCCTCTGCTTTTTGATTATTTTGTATCGCTCTTTATATTGTTCATAAAACTCATCATATTCTAATGCATATTCACTATTCCAAAGCTCATTAAACTCTTCCAATACGCTCTGGGCAATCTCACCCTTTTCGGTGGATACTACACGGGTGTTCCACTCACGATTACTTGTAAGCGCGGTTTTCGTCATATTGGAACTACCAATAATAATTCTATAGATTTCATCTTTTTTAAAGATATAGCCCTTGGTGTGAAATCCGTCTCCGGAAACTTCCACATCATACATTTTCAATGTAATATTGGAGAGCTTATTTAACTTTTCTAAAGCTCTTGGTTCACTAAAATTCAGATAATTCGTTGTAAGAATTTCTCCTTTAATGCCTTTCTTTTCAAGAGCCTTCAGAGTCTGTAACAACGGCGTGATTCCACCCATTGTAATAAACGCTACACTAATTTGAAACCCGTCACATGCCACCAATTCATCCTCAATGGATGATAATACTTTCTTTCCTTGCTTGTAGTTATTCGAAATAAACTGCGGCTTATACGCAAGATTAGATGCAATAGTTCCATCTATGTATGCGGTTTCAAATCCACTACGTAATTCTGATAATCTATCTTCCGTCACTGTTATTTACCTTCTTTCAACAATGCTTCTCTTATCGCTACACTGCAAGCCGTTTTTCCCAAACATCATACCCTTGCCTTCTTGCCGAATCATATACAGGTCTCATGTTCTTCTCTAAAATTCCATAAAACTCCGTATCAGAATTGCCCTTACGATACAACTCCTGATTTGCCCATATAGAGTGCAAATTATCCCTATAACATGCCTCATACAGTTTTCTAATGCCTTCTCGCTCATGAATCATCTCATACATTATGTACTGATTTCTCGCAAATCGTATGAAGAAATCGTTCCAGTCCGGCAATCTATTATTCTTAGCTGAATTCAGTGAGGAATCTATTGGCATCAAATTCCAAAGTTCATCATTCATTACAAATGACCAAGGAATAAAATGGTCTACATCGTACTTTTCCTCATCAATTGCTTCATCTGTAAAAACATCTACAATACTACGCAAATCCAATATGCCATCCCATAATTTCCGCACATGTGACAGTTTCCGCATCTTCTCATCTAATGGTGCAAGTTTATATATCAATCCCGGTACTTCCGGATTATTATTCTGCAGCCACTTTACCTTTTCACACTGAATCCAACCTAAAATCGCCACAGTATTATCCCGAATCATCTGGACCCAAGCATCATTAAATGTAAGTTTTCTGCTCAAGCCGTTTTCACCACCAAATGTATAAGGCAGCAAAATATCACTTGCACTCAGCTTATTATAATATGCAATCATTCGTCCTGCACTGCTATCAAGACTAATCTTCTCACCAGACTTATTTGCAAACCCTGACAATGCTTTATATGGCACATTAAGAGTCAACGCTTGTTTCTCTGCATGGAGCTGCTTATTAAACTGCTTAATAGCGTTCTTTATTTCAACCTTTGATGCATTTGCTTCCAGTCCACTCAATTCCCTAAGTTTCACTACAGCTCTTTCAAGATTATCCTTAATTCCACCATCACCCCAAATACCACTCAAATGGATGTGAAATTCAAGAACCGAATACCACGCATTTGAAATCATCTCATCAATAATTTCATCATACGTAGCTTCCGTCTTATTCTCCGATATAAGCTGTACAATTGCTTCCAACCAATAAAACTTGTAGCAGTAAGATGGATCTTTCATCATTCGAGAAAAGCCCTCAATATCTAGTTTGTTATAATAATGTGCATCAATTGTAAGTTGCATTATTCATTACCACTCCAAAATATCTTCTTTTCAAAGCCACCACGATTCTCGCGCTTACCATTACGAATTTCCATCAATTCCTCAACAGAATGTCCTCTTGCCTCGCAAATAGCAAACAACACCTCAAGCACATCCGCCATTTCTTCAATGGACTTATCTGCTTGGTACTCCGCTATTTCCTCATTCAAATTCTTATCCAATTCTTGCAGATACTCCTCGTTATCCAAGATTCTTGTAATAGGCTTCTTGCCATCTGCAATGATAATCTCCGGAATTTTATCTCGTACTAATTTTCCTTCTTTCATTAGCTCCACACCTTTTATAATTCATCATACTTTTTTGCGCTATCCTTAGCTTTCTCTACCGGATATTTTGCGTTATTACGCTTGATTTTCTCCTGCACAATTTCATCCATATCTAAGCCACAAACATCCGCCATGAGAATACAATAATTTAGTACATCTGCTAATTCTTCTCTAGAACTGCTGATAACATCGATATTCCTTGTTCTGTAAACGCATATGATAGTTTTCTTCTACCTCCATGTTTATTCTCGCTTTCTTGTAAACTTGATATTCCAGATTGGAATATCAAGTTTTTGTATTCTTCCTTTGTTAATTGAAAACAAAAATCCTCTGGAAATCTATCTACATTACGTTTCATAGCCTTGTTCAAATTAAAAGTTTCCACGTGATACAACATCGCCAAATCACTATCTAATCATATAAATCATCTATCATCCGCTGAATCAGCATCTGTCTAAGCTCTGCTTTCGACAACTTCATAACATACTCTCGAATTTCTTCCTCACGCTCTTGCATTTCCTGCTCGTATTCCTGCTCGTACAGCTGATTCTGTTCTTCGATATAGTCCATCATCTGCTGCTCTTTTTCCGGAAAGATCCCCAAATCAAGTGCAATCATGTGCTTACAGATAACTCTACGTCCTTCTGCAAACGGACAGTTACAAGCAGACTTTCGCGGATGCGCCGTGTCAATCGTCACATCATATACAGCATTTCCGCTTCCCCTTACCTTGCCTTGATAACGATCTTCCGCAAGTTCCTTCCAACTGATTATTCGGTTTTCATGATGATAATCAATCCCTCTCCAAAAGGAATTATTACTTGCCAAATTTAGTAATTTCATATGCTTTATCTCTCCGTCCCAAAAGAACGCTCCTATAATCAGCCATATGTGCACATTATGCCTGTCATATGGCTGATTATCAGGCCTCGTATTATTCTAATCAGCTTAATCATTTGCTTTTATTACCACTTTCTTTCCAGAAAAAGCAATTCCTAGCTTAATCACATTCTCTATTCCGTCTTCCTTGAGTTCCAGGTCATATCGCTTTTCATCAATCTGACTAAGTGCTTCCTTTGCCAGTTCTTCAAGCTCAGCCTCTTCCAAGCCACTCTTCCATTTCAATTCCATAATGATGCCCGGATATTTCTTTTCTCTCGGCAGCAAGCTAATATCATATCTACCATCACCGGATTCTCTGTTAGATTTAATCTTATATTGATTATCCAGCAATGCAATAAGTCCAAGCGTAAGACCATGATAAAAGCCTTCCGCTCCGGCATCATAAAAGCTAATGGATTTATCCATATACTCTGAAATTGCCTTTTGCAGCTTTTGAATATCATTTGCGTACAAGCTTTCCGCAATCATATTTGCGGTAGTTCTTGTAATGGCACCGATTTGCATCAAGTGTGATAATATCTCGCTCTTATAAACAGAAGCTATTTCTCTATTTGGAATAGATACTTCGCACAAATAAGCACCATCCGCCTGCA
>JAXJRB010000245.1:0-1769 GCA_036310845.1 Lachnospiraceae bacterium
AACCTGATCTTGTTGTTGAAACTACAAGATATGGAGATTATATTGATTCTATTTTTGATGAATTAAAACATAAAGTAGATGAATGTAAAAGTATTGCTATTTTATTTGGTGGCCCTTATTCTTCAATTTCAGAAGATGTTTCAAATCCTAACTGGGATTTATATAAAGTAAATACCCTTCCAGGACAAGGGACTGAAACTGTAAGGACTGAAGAGGCTGTTGTCGCTACGCTTTCTTTATTCAACTTCATTAGATTTTAATTCTCTTTGGATTATTAGTTTTACACGCTAATAGATAACTTGCTCAACTTTTTATACAGATTATATTTTTAGGACTCCCTAGAAATGTACTTAGCACAGAATGATTTATACATTAAATATATTCTTGTTTGTGCTCCGATTGGCTTAAACTCAATTGAATATATTAAAATTTGATATTTATCTAGTCGCAGACTTGTTTGTGGCTATTTATCATTCCGATGAATTTATTTCATCAAACTCGTTTGATAGTCCTTTATTTGACTATCAACGCAAAAAAAATTAAAATAACTAAAAAATAAAGGAAAATATTAATAAGGAGGTTAAATTAAATGGTTAGACATCATCAGCCAAGAAAAGGGTCTGTTGCTTTTAGTCCAAGAAAAAGAGCAGCAAAAGAAACCCCAAGAATAAAATCTTGGCCACAAATGGATGAGCCAAAATTACTCGGCCTCGCAGGATATAAAGTCGGTATGACTCACGCTTTAGTCACTGATACTGATAAAAACTCTCCAACCAATGGTATGGAAGTTTTCACTCCAGTCACTGTATTAGAAGTGCCTCCTGTCGTGGTAATGGGAATTAGAGCTTATGAAAAAACTTCTCGTGGTTTGAAAGTAATCACCGAAGTACTTGCAGACAATTTAGATCAAGAACTTTCAAGGAAGATTTCACTTCCTAAAGAATACAATAAATCTGAAGCTATTGCAAAAATACAAGGTGCATTAGAAAACACAGAAGAAATTAGAGTCTTAGTACACACAAATCCAAAAGTAACTAGCGTACCTAAGAAAAAACCAGATATATTTGAATGTGGAATTGGAGGAGCAAATCCTGAAGAAAAATTAAATACCGCATTGGAATTATTAGGTAATGAAGTAAAAGCTAGCGAAATCTTCAATGAAGGAGAATTTGTTGATGCAATTGCAACTACAAAAGGAAAAGGATTCCAAGGTGTAGTAAAAAGATGGGGAATCAGAATTCAATACGGTAAAGCTGTAAGAGCAGGTAAAGGTAGACACGTCGGTTCTATTGGTCCTTGGACTCCAAGAAGAACCATGTGGACTGTAGCTCAAGCAGGTCAAATGGGTTACCACAAAAGAACTGAATTCAACAAAAGGATTTTAAAAATCGCATCAGCTGATGAGGTTGATGAAATCAACCCAGATGGCGGATTTGTAAAATATGGACTTGTCAAAAACGATTATGTTTTGGTTAAAGGTTCCTTACCAGGTCCTTCCAAAAGACTAGTAATCTTAAGACAACCTATCAGACCTAATAATAAAGCTGAGGATATACCTCAAATAAACTATATTAGTACAAAATCTAAACAAGGGGTATAATCATGAAAGTTAACGTTTATTCTATTGAAGGGGAAGTCAAAGAAGATATTGAACTTCCAGCTATTTTTGATGAAGTATACAGACCGGATTTAATCAAAAGGGCTGTACTTTCTGCACAATCTGCTAGGGTACAACCATGGGGTAATGACCCAATGGCAGGTAAAAGAAC
>JAXJRB010000246.1:0-28452 GCA_036310845.1 Lachnospiraceae bacterium
CATAATCTTCAAGATATTGTTTCTGATTTGTTATGGAGTTCGATTCTCCTTGAATCTCATCATCACGAGACAGACGCTCATAAAGTGCTGTTATTCTGTTATCTTTAGCCATTTTCTCAGCTCCTTTCATAATGCTAAAAATAAGAACACACAGAAAACACTTCATTTTTTAATGACCTATTTTCTCTGTATTCTTAAAATCTAACCCTTTGGGTAGCTTTCTTATATAGTTAATATATTCTAAAATAAATACAGCTTTTGGGTCACAAGAGGTTGTATTTCTTCAAATCTAAGTGTCTATAAGTAGCGATAAGTTTGATATAGTTACTTGTGTAAACAAATCTAATTATCTATAATAAATTCAAAGAATCTTTATGAACAGCAGTCAACGATAAATCAGAATATGCCCTTACGCGGGTTGTACTATATTGCGGATTTGTATAAGCAAAGGTATCATGGTAAACAGCTTTATTCATCGAAATTAATTAAGATTCCGACACCACAATATATTGTGTTTTATAATGGAATAAAGGAATTGCCGGATAGGCAGGAATTGAGACTTTCGGATGCGTTTGAACATGCTACGGATACACCGGATGTGGAAGTGATAGCACATATCATCAATATAAATATTGGGCATAATGAAGAATTGCTGAATAAGTGTAAAGTGCTATGTGATTATTCTGTTTTTAATCAAAGAGTGCGTGAATACATGATAGAAGGCATGTCAAAAGAAAACGCCGTAGAGAAAGCGGTAGATAGTTGTATACAGGATGATATTTTGGGAGAGATTCTCAGAAAGGATAGGGCGAGGATTATGGCATCAATATTATCAGAGTTTGATGAAGTAGGATATGCACAAATGTTAAGAGAAGAAGGTGTAGAAGAAGGAGAATTGAAAAAAGTAATAGAACAGGTGTGTAAAAAATTAAGAAAAAATAAAACTCCCAAATTGATAGCAGAAGAACTAGAGGAAGAAGAATTTATGATAAAGAAAATTTGTGAAGTAGCCAATAAGTATGCACCAGATTATGAGATAGATAAGATTTGTGATGAGTGTTGGCAACTGTTGTAAAAACACGTCAATACTGATATACTAGACAGGATATTAAATTACGAGTTGTAAAAAGAGGAGAATAGATTCATGGATGAGATTGCAGTATTAATTCCTTGCTATAATGAGAGTAAAACGATAGAAAAGGTTATAAAGGATTTTCAGGCAGCATTGCCAGAGGCTGTTATTTATGTATATGATAATAATTCTACAGATGGAACAGACGAGATTGCAAGAAATGCAGGTGCGATTGTTCGTTATGAGTACCAGCAGGGAAAAGGCAATGTAATCCGTAGAATGTTTCGTGAAATAGATGCAAAGTGCTATGTCATGACGGATGGAGACGATACGTATCCGGCAGATGAAGCGAGAAAGCTTTGCGAACCTGTATTAGAGAGAAATGCAGATATGGTAGTAGGAGACAGATTATCTTCATCTTATTTTGAAGAGAACAAGAGACCATTCCATAACTTTGGAAATTCGATTGTGCGTGGCTCGATTAATAAGATGTTCAAGAGTAATATCCGTGATATTATGACAGGATATCGTGCATTCAGTTATTTATTTGTAAAGTCTTTCCCAGTATTGTCCAAGGGATTTGAGATTGAGACAGAGATGAGTATTCATGCGATTGATAAGAATATGCGTGTGGAGAACGTGATTATTCAGTATCGTGACAGACCAGAGGGGAGTGTTTCTAAGTTGAATACTTTCTCAGATGGATTTAAGGTTATCAAGACAATTATTAATCTTTATAAGAATTATAAACCATTTGGTTTCTTTACATGGATAGCGGCATTGTTAACATTGCTTGCGACAGGATTTTTGGTACCAGTGTTGTGTGAATATGTTTCTACAGGTCTGGTGCTTCGATTCCCAACGCTGATTGTATGTTGTTTTGTATATCTGAGCGCAATTCAGGCATTTTTTGCCGGTATTATGCTTTCTACAATCAGACAAAAGAATTTGCAGGATTATGAGGCAAGGCTTGTAACTTTGCAGAATATCTATCAGAGCATTGTAAAGAATTCGTAGTTTGAAAGAAATAAGGTTATATTACACCGAGAATAGGAATCTAATAATGTCGGTGTAAAGGATAAATGGGAACAGAATATGAAAAGAGTTTTATTAGTTGGAGTGAATGCAAAATACATTCACTCCAATCCTGCAATTTACAGCTTGGAAGCTTATGCGAGAGCTCATATAAATAGAGAGCTTGCAGACGGAGCGTTAGAGCTGGTGGAATATACGATTAATCAAAATATAGAAAACATTTTGGCAGATATTTACCGTAGAAAACCGGATATAGCTGCCTTTTCCTGTTATATCTGGAACTGGAATATGATTCAGGATATCTTAACGGAGCTTCCAAAGGTTTTGCCGGATATCCGGATATGGCTTGGAGGACCTGAGGTGTCCTTTCATGGAGAACAGATTTTAGAGCGTTTTGGAGCTGTACAGGGTATTGTGCTTGGTGAGGGTGAGATTACCTTTGCGGAGCTGTTATCCTATTATCAATGGGATAAGGAAGAAGGAAAAACACTTGAAAGCATTGGTGGATTACTGCTTCGAAGTGGAAGAACAGGAGCACAAAAGCCGGTAGAAATGGATGAGTTGCCCTTTTTCTATGAAGAGAGTGAAGGCAATAATAGTGGATTAAAACGCTTTGAGAATCGTATTTTATATTATGAATCTCGAAGAGGCTGTCCTTTTAGCTGCGCGTATTGTTTGTCGTCCATTGATAAAACAGTTCGTTTCCGCAGTCTTGAGGGAATAAAGGAGCATATGCAGTTCTTTTTGAAGCGAAAAGTACAGCAGGTTAAGTTCATAGATAGAACGTTTAATTGCAATGCCAAGCATGCACTTGAAGTATGGAAATATCTAAAAGAAAATGACAATAGTGTCACGAATTTTCATTTTGAAATAGCGGCTGACCTTTTAACAAAGGAGCAGTTAGAGGTTATGGAGGGTATGCGTCCAGGACTCATACAGTTGGAAATAGGAGTACAGTCTACGAATAAGCAGACACTGCAGGCGATTCATCGTGATATGGGGATGTCGCATTTGCGAGAGATAGTAGAAAAGGTACATTCTTTTGGAAATGTTCATCAGCATTTGGATTTGATAGCAGGACTTCCTTATGAAGATTATGTAAGTTTTGGAAAATCTTTTGATGATGTTTATGCGATGAATCCACAACAGCTTCAACTAGGCTTTTTGAAGGTGTTAAAGGGTTCACCGATGGAGGAAAAAGCTACCGAATATGGTATTATTTACAACTCGAAATCGCCCTACGAAGTGTTATACTCTAAGTGGCTGTCGTATGAGGATGTGTTGAGACTCAAAGGCATTGAGGAGATGGTAGAGCTTTATTATAACAGCAATCAGTTTGTGCATACGATAAGAGTACTAGAAACCGAGTTTTCTTCTGCCTTTAAGATGTATGAAGCTTTGGCTGCTTTCTATGAAGAGAATGGCTATGCAGTCCATACTCCGGCAAGAGCATATCGTTATCAGGTTCTTTTGGATTTTACGTGTAAGATAAATCCTACAAAAAGAGAGCTGTATGTGGAGCTTCTCACCTTTGATCTGTATTTAAGAGAGAATTTAAAGAGCAGACCGGCATTTTGTCCTGTTTTAAATCCAACAAAAGAGGATGGAATCCAAGTGAAGGAGTTCTATCAGAACGAGGCGCAAAATCCGAGATTTTTAACACATTACAAGGGGTATCAAGGAGCACAGCTGATGAAAATGACGCATTTGGAGGCTTTTTATTATGCCGTATGGAGCAAGGAGCCGCAAGAATGTACCAATAGACTGGAGAAGCCAGTTTATGTGTTGTTTGATTATCAGAGTCGAGATGCTCTTACACATGATGCTCGTTTTGTTGTAATAGGAGAATGCTTAGAAGATTGTCAGGTTGCGAATTAAGTAGCATTTTAGTATGTTGATGAAGCAAAATTGTGGTAAAAAAGTGATAAAATCAAAAAGGAGGCGGATGTTTTGAATAAGAGAACGAAGGCGATTTTGGATGCATTGGATGAGCGATACGGAACGGATGTATACTGCCACCTTGATTTTGAAACACCGTGGCAGCTTTTGATTGCGACCATGCTTAGTGCACAATGTACCGACGCGAGAGTTAATCTTGTTACAAAAGATTTGTTTCAGAAATACCAAAGTATAGAAGCGTTTGCCAATGCGGACTTGGAAGAGCTAGAGCAGGATATTCGTTCCACAGGGTTTTATCATAATAAGGCCAAAAATATCATAGCATGTTGTCAAAAGCTTCATTATGAATACCATGATGAACTTCCAAGTAGTATAGAAGAGTTGACCGGATTTGCCGGTGTGGGAAGAAAGACTGCAAATGTAGTGCGTGGTCATATTTTTCACGAACCGAGTATCGTAGTGGATACCCATGTAAAGCGCATTAGCAAAAGACTAGGATTTACAAAAGAAGAAGATCCCGTCAAGATAGAATTTGACTTGATGAAGGCACTTCCAAAGGAACACTGGATTCTGTATAATATGCAGATTATTTCTTTTGGAAGAGAGATTTGCAAGGCGCCGACACCAAAATGTGAGGAATGTTTTTTGGTGGACTGTTGCAAGAGTAAGGATAGGAAAGACTCTAAGAAGAAAAACAATAAGTACGTGTAAGAAAAAGAAATGAAGGACAGGAAATAAGTATGCTGGCAGATTATGTTGCAATAGATTTAGAGACAACGGGATTGAATCCGCGCATGGAAAAAATCATAGAGATTGGAGCGGTACGGGTTCGCAACGGTGTAGTGGAAGATGCGTTTTGTACCTATATAAATCCTGGAAAAGCAATACCTCAGAGGGTAACAGAGCTTACAGGAATTACGAATGAGGATGTTGAGAACGCACCGTATATTGAAGAGGTGCTTCCAGGCTTTTTAGAGTTCTTGGGAGAGGATTATTTGCTAGGACATAATATCATTTTTGACTACTCCTTTCTGAAAAAGGCGGCCGTGAATCAGAAGCTGACTTTTGAGAGAAAAGGGATTGATACGTTGCGAATAGCAAGGCGTTTTTTAACGAATCTGGAAAGCAGGAATTTGGGATTTCTGTGTAAGCATTACGAGATTCCGTTGGAAGAAGCTCATAGAGCATATCATGATGCCCATGCAGCTCATTTGCTGTATCAGAGGCTTAGTGAAGAATTCTATGAAAAAGAAGAAGCGACTTTTTTACCAAAGCCGCTTGTCTACAGTGTAAAAAAAGAAGTTCCTATGACGCCAAGACAGAAAACTTATATTCTTGATTTGGCACAAAAATATCATATGGAAATTGAAAATGGACAGATAATATTACCACCAGTGCTTGTAGAAAAACTAGGAGACAGACTGGATATTGACCATATGACGAAAAATGAGGCAAGCCGACTCATTGACTGTATATTAAGTAGAATGAAAGCAACGATTCAATAGGAATACGCAATTGTTGCGTATTCCGCAAGAAAATGTAATATTTAGCAAAGAAAATTAGCAAGAAGAACAAACAGAATGTAAATGCTGTAAAATTGAGTTCTTCATGATAGAATGAATACCCTCTGCTTGGTGTATAAGATTTTCTATTTTCTCTGGAGTACCAACTTGTTTATATAGTTCAGAGAGCAGATAAAAGCTTTTGCTAACATCGCTTCCGGTAGCAATAGCATATTCTAATACGAGGATTGCATTTTTGTTATCGTCGGATTCTGCAAGCTTTTCTGCAAGTTTATGAAGAATCGTGACCATTTGCGTGTAGTGAGCATCATATTCACTTAAAATCGTGATATTTGCCGTACCATAAGTGAGCTTAAGGTCAGTATTACTGATACCTGTTAGATTTACAATTTTTAAGCAAGACATATCCCTTAAATCCTGCAAATACGAATGAATTTGTGAATTAGGGTGTAATGGTTGTATAGTTAGGATTTCTTCTGGGATGGAAATATAATTTAAATGTTCCAATGATTTTTTTCGGACAAAATTTGACTTATGTTCCTTGTTCCAGAAGCTTTGGTCTATATTTTCCAGTTTGTTTTTGTCTTTTGTAATCGAAATAGCAACAAAACAACCCAGTATCAGGGTGCTTGCAAAAATAAAAAAATTCATTTATAATATCCTTTCAGTATAATGATTATGGAATGGAGTGGTAAAATTATGAATATGCATAATAAGAAAACACAACGAACCATAGCTGCAGTAATCGTAATGGTTTTGATTCTTGCAATGGTGATTCCAAGTTTCCTTAGTATAGTAGGTGTATAAATTCAGAAACCTAATTATATTTTACGAAAATATTATGTAAATTACAAGTGCCTATGTTATATTTGTCTGAATTGTTATGAAAGCGGAGTGAACAGTAAACGGGAACGAAGTGAAGAATAACATGCAGGAGGAGAATATGAAGAAATTAAAAGAAAAGAAATGTTTTACAATTCTTACCGTGTTATTGCCTATTATGGTTGTGCTCATGGCATTGCCTGTGCAGAAGGTACAGGCGAGAAGAGATGATAAAACCATATTAGATGGTATCTATGTGGACCAGATTGATTTGTCTGGCATGACGGTAGAGGAAGCAAACAATACGGTAAATGCCTTTGTGGATGAACTGAAGCAGCGAGTTGTTACCTTTGGTGCAGTAGACGAGCACTATGTAGCAATTACAGTTGGAGATTTAAACCTTACCTGGACGAATCCTGAAGTGTTGGAAGAAGCAGTGAGTCTTGGAAAAGAAGGAAATATTGTACAAAGATACAAGTCTGTTCAAGACTTAAAGCATGGGAAAAAGGTATATCCTCTTACCATAAGTGTGGATAAGGATATTATTCGAACTGTTATGCTGGAACAGTGTGCAGAGTATGATGTTCCGGCAGTGAATGTTTCTTTGCGACGTGAAGGAAAAGGTTTTACGGTAATTGAAGGACAGACGGGGCTTAGTACCAATATTGAAGAAACGATAAATAAAACATACGACTATTTGACGAAGGACTGGGACTATCAGGATGCATCCATTGATGTAGTAGTAGATGTGACACAGCCAAAGGGCAATGCGCAAGAATTGGCAGTGGTAAAGGATGTTCTTGGAAGCTTCACAACAAGCTATTCAACAAGTGGTAAGGCAAGAAGAGCAAATGTGGAAAATGGTGTGAGATTAATTAATGGTACTACCTTATATCCAGGAGAAGAGTTCTCTACTTATCAAACGGTAAGACCTTTTACGGAAAGCAATGGATATTATCCGGCAGGCTCTTATCTAAATGGTAAAGTAGTAGATAGTATTGGTGGTGGAATCTGTCAGGTATCAACCACACTATATAATGCAGTTCTTTTATCGGAGCTTGAAATTACCGAGCGACACAATCATTCTATGATTGTCAGTTATGTAGAGCCATCCATGGATGCTGCGATTGCAGAATCTGCTGGAAAAGATTTTAAATTTAAGAATAATTTGAATCACCCGATTTACATAGAGGGTATAACGGCTGATAGAAAGGTAACTTTTACTATTTATGGACTTGAAGAAAGAAATCAGGGGCATAAGGTAAAGTACGAAAGTGAAGTACTCAAGGTAACACAGCCGGATAGAGAGACAATTGTTTCGGATGCGGGTATGCCGGTTGGTTCTGTGGTAGTGGAATCTGCTCATATCGGTTATGTGGCACAGCTTTGGAGAATCATTGAGGAGAATGGCCAGGAGATTAGTCGAGAGGTTATTAACAAAAGTAATTATAAAGTATCTCCTAGAAGTGCAACAGTAGGAACAGCAACAGATAATCCGGTGCATGCACAGCGTATACAGGCTGCAATTGCTACAGGAAGTATTGATAATGTTAAGGCAGAAGCAGGAGCGATTAAGGCAGAAATGGCAGCTGTGGCAGCTCAGCAACAGGAGATTGCTAAACAGCAGGCAGAGCTGGAGGCTTACTATAAAGCTTTAGCAGAGCAAGAAGCAGCAGAAGGTGTAGCGGCACCATAATCATATAGTATAGATAATGAATAGATACAGAGGATAGGCTATGAATTTTGGAAAGGTATCGGAGAGTATTTATAAGCGTACCGTATATAAAACCATTCATACAACTGGATATTTTGATAAAGAAATGAAAAATGGCGCAGTACTGGGGGCAGACTGCGCTTTTTTGCAACTTCCGTCTTTAGGAGGAGTGGTAACGGCTGGTGGGCAAGCGTGGGGAAAGGATGCTGCGGTTGCGACTAGGGCTGCTCATCATGCATTAAATCACTTGGCTGCAATGGGAGCAATGTGTGATGTATCGGATGAAAAAGCAATTGCTTATATTAGTTTGAATTTTCATATTCCAACAGAATATAGGGAAGCAAAGCTACGTGCAGTATTGGAAAAGGTAACACAGGAAATGGCGGCGATGCATGTGTCGATTCTCACGACGGAAGTACAGGTTATACCGGGTATTACGACGGTACTTGTGACGGCTCACGCCTATACTTATGGTATAAAGCAAGCCGTTCCTGCACTTGGAGGAGCAAAACCGGAGCAAGATGTTGTAATGACGAAGTGGCTTGGACTTGAGGGAACAGCAGCGATTACGGATAGAAAAATGCGAGAGTTATTGACTCGTTATCCGGCAGGATTATTGGAGGAAGCGGCTGGATTTGAGAAATATCTTTCTGTTATTCCGGAGGCGGTAACTGCCGCAAAGTCCGGCGTCAGTGCAATGCAGGTGGTACGTGAAGGGGGCATATTTGGTGCACTCTGGGAGCTTGCAGAGGCGAGTGACGTTGGACTGATCATAGACTTAAAGAAGATACCTGTGAAGCAGGAGACGATAGAGGTTTGTGAGTTTTTTGATGCAAATCCTTATAAATTATTATCAGGCGGAAGTCTTTTGCTTACGACAGCTAAGGGCATGGAACTTGTAGATTTGTTAAGGGAACAGGGGATTGCGGCAACCGTAATTGGAAAGACTATCGAAGGAAATGATCGTATTCTGATGAATGAGGACGAAAAAAGATTCCTCGAACCAGCACGAGAAGATGAATTATATAAGGTGCTGTTGTAAAAAAAGCAAGGTCGTGAGAAAATATATATATGATTCAGGGAGTCATGTAGTGTGATATTATAGGGTAAAGGAGAATGAGATTATGAGAGAAAAGATTTTATCTATTATTGAGAAAAATAGTAGAATCGATTTGAAGGAATTAGCTATTATTTTAGGTGTAGAAGAAGTAGATATTGTAAATGAAATGGAACTTATGGAAAAAGAAGGCGTAATCTGTGGCTATCATACTTTGATTGATTGGGAAAAGACCAGTGCAGAGAAGGTTAATGCTTTAATAGAAGTAAGAGTAACACCGCAAAGAGGAAATGGTTTTGACAGCATTGCAGAGAAAATCTATAAGTATTCAGAGGTGCATGCCGTATACTTGATTTCTGGTGGTTACGATTTGCTTGTAACTTTGGAAGGAAAGTCTTTAAAAGAGATTTCCAGTTTTGTATCAGAGAAGCTTTCTACATTAGATTCTGTGTTAAGTACAGCAACTCATTTTATCTTGAAGAAATATAAGGATCATGGAACGATTCTTACCAAGAAAGAAGTTGATGAAAGGATACAGGTGACACCATGAGAAAATCATTATCAGAAACCATCGTAGGGATTAAGCCATCAGGCATCCGTAAGTTCTTTGACATTGTAAGTGAGATGAATGACCCAGATGTTGTTTCTCTTGGCGTTGGTGAGCCTGATTTTGAGACTCCATGGCATATAAGAGATGAGGGTATTAAGTCCCTTGAAAAAGGAAAAACATTTTATACTTCTAATTCAGGTTTGATAGAATTAAGAGAGGAGATTTGTCATTACTTAAAGAGAAGATATGACATTTCTTATCGGGCTAGGGAGGAAGTAGTGATTACAGTTGGCGGTTCGGAAGCAATTGATATTGCACTTCGTGCCATGGTAGATCCTGGGGATGAAGTATTGATTCCTCAGCCAAGCTATGTTTCCTATGAGCCTTGTGCGATTCTGGCAGGAGCCAAGCCGGTTATTATTGAATTGAAGCATGAGAACCAATTTCGTCTTACTGCAGAAGAATTAGAAGCTGTTATTACGGATAAAACGAAGATTTTAATATTGCCATTTCCGAACAACCCAACGGGTGCAATTATGGAGAGAGAAGATTTAGAGGCAATTGCAAAGGTAATCGAGAAGCATGACTTATATGTTATTTCAGATGAGATTTATTCTGAGCTTTGCTATTTGGAGAATCATGTTTCGATTGCAAATATTCCTGGTATGTGGGAAAGAACTGTTTTAATCAATGGTTTTTCAAAGTCCTATGCTATGACTGGTTGGAGACTTGGTTATGCTTGTGGACCGGAAGAGATTATTGCTCAAATGACAAAAATTCATCAGTTCTGTATTATGTGTGCACCAACAACTTCGCAATATGCAGCAACAGATGCATTAAAAAATGGTGATGAGGATGTGGCTATGATGCGTGAGTCCTATGACCAAAGAAGAAGATATTTGGTACATGCTTTTAAACAGATAGGATTAGAATGCTTTGAACCGTTTGGAGCGTTTTACATATTCCCTTGTATTAAGGAATTCGGTATGACAAGTGATGAGTTTGCAAATCGTTTCTTACAGGAAGAAAAGGTTGCGGTTGTACCGGGTACTGCGTTTGGTGATTGTGGAGAAGGATTTATTCGTATTTCCTATGCATATTCTATGGAACGATTAAAGGAAGCAATCGGAAGATTGGAGCGTTTTGTGACAAGGCTTCGAGAGGGAAAAACGAAGAATTAATGGAACGGTATATAAAGTGCAAGCTATTGGGCTTGCACTTTTTGAAATAAAAGGAAAATGCTGTTACGTAGTGGTAGTTAAACAAGAATTTCGAAAGAAATTCTTGCCAAAGTGCATGCGCTGGCATGCACTATTTAAAATAAAAGGAAAATGCTGTTACGTAGTGGTAGTTAAACAAGAATTTCGAAAGAAATTCTTGCCAAAGTGCATGCGCTGGCATGCACTATTTAAACGAGAAAGAGGTAAAGGTCATTATGAATATTGTTTTGCATCAGCCGGAGATACCGGCAAACACGGGAAATATTGGAAGAACATGTGTGGCAACCAATTCCACACTGCATTTAATTGAGCCACTTGGTTTTCGTTTGACAGGAAAAGAGTTAAAACGTGCAGGAATGGATTACTGGGAACATTTGGATGTCAGAAGATATATGAATTTTGAAGAATTCTTAGAAAAGAATCCAAATGCAAAAATCTGGATGGCAACTACGAAGGCAAAGAAAACGCATGCTGAAGCGCAGTTTGGGCCGGATGATTATATTATGTTTGGTAAGGAAAGTGCGGGTATCCCGGAAGAGATTCTGGTAGATTATGAAGATACCTGTATCCGTATCCCGATGCTTGATAAGGTAAGAAGTCTTAATTTGTCTAATTCAGTAAGTATTGTATTGTATGAAGCACTTAGACAGAATAACTTTGCCAATATGCAGCTAGAGGGTGAACTGCATCATTTGTCATGGAAATAGTAAAAAATTAGTAACTATTCAGTAGGTCGAAGCATTTACTGCTGAGACCGTAAGAAAATGATATGATAAGCAAAAATCCCATCGCTGAAAGCGATTCTAAATGGATTATTGCAAGACATCGAAGATGTCTTGTAATTATGAAGGTACTGAATAATTACAAAAATTATTATAATTCCAGTAATGAGAAGCGAATGGATGAATTAATTATTCTTAAAAAGCTAAAAATGGGTATAAAACCTATTTTTAGCTTTTTTGTGTAATAGGAAATTGCTGTTACGTAGTGGTAGTTAGACAAGAATTTCGTAAGAAATTCTTGCTAAAGTGCGTGCGCTGGCACGCACTATTTTTATTTTCTAGGAAAATGCTGTAACGTAGTGGTAGTTAAACAAGTGTTGTAATAAAGTGATAGATAAAAAATTGTATATTCTTAATGGTATCGAGTTATAAAAAAACGACGAAATTGCGATTTGCTACTAAAAGTTGGACAATGGGGATAGATTATAGATAGCTTCCTGAAAAAATATAGAATATATTTCATATCTCAGAAAAAACACATGCAAAGCCTTGACAAGTTATATAAAATGCATAAAATAAAGATAGTAAGGAACAAAAAAATAGATAACATAGCCAAAAAATGGAAAACAAAGAAGTCATAAAAAGAGTAAAAACTAAAAAAATACGAAGAAAAGTCGGATAAAATGTGCCAAAATTAGTATAGCAGAGGATGTAAAATAGGAAAAAAGTACAAAAATGTTATGGAGGGCAAAAGCATATGAAGATTTATAATGTGAATGACAAAGAATATGAAGCGTATGGACGTGTCATGACAAATGAGTATCATGTAGATTCTTTGATTCAGGCAATGGAAAAGACACCGGCGCCAGAAAATGTAATCTATATTCCATCCTATGCAGAGATAGAAGCACTTCCGCAAGCAAAAGCACTTTGTGAAAGCCTTTTTGGAGGTATGCCGGCTCAGATTGGTTATTGTAACGGAACAAACAACAAATTAGATGCTTGTGAGTACCATAGAAGCTCTGAGTTTGGTATTGCAGTTACAGACTTGATTCTTTTGATTGGTAAGCAGAGGGATATTACGAAAGATTATCTATATGATACCGATAATATTCAAGCGTTCTTTGTTCCTGCCGGAACGGTGTATGAGATGTATGCAACCACTCTTCATTATGCGCCATGTAGCTATGAGAATAAGCCGTTTAAGAATATTGTTATGTTACCAAAGGGAACAAATGAAGATTTAAATGTAAGCCCTAAGGGGGCTAAGGAAGATCCCCTCCTTTTTGCAACCAATAAGTGGTTGATAGCTCATGAAGAGGCAAAAATTGCAGGGGCATATGTAGGGTTGCAGGGGATTAATATTACTCTTGATTAGGAAATAATGTGCAGAGTGTTGGCACGAAAGATAAGTGATAAGCAAAAATCCCATCGCTGAAAGCGATTCTAAATGGATTATTGCAAGACATCGAAGATGTCTTGTAATTATGAAGGTGCTGAATAATTACAAATACTATAAAAGAAAATGGAGGAAAAAATTATGATTAACATCCCAAAAATGAAGGTAGGTATTGTTGCAGTAAGTAGAGATTGTTTCCCGGAATCTTTATCGGTAAATAGAAGAAAAGCATTAGTTGATGCTTATGCGAAGAAATATGATGCAGAGGATATTTATGAGTGTCCAATCTGTATCGTTGAAAGTGAAATACATATGGTTCAGGCTTTAGAAGATATCAAGAAGGCAGGATGTAACGCTCTTTGCGTATACCTTGGAAACTTCGGACCTGAAATTTCTGAAACTCTTCTTGCAAAGCACTTTGAAGGACCTAAGATGTTCGTTGCAGCAAGTGAAGAAAATACACAGACACTTGCAAGCAGCCGTGGTGACGCATACTGTGGTATGTTAAATGCAAGCTACAACTTAAAGCTTCGTAACATTAAGGCATATATCCCAGAGTATCCTGTTGGAACTGCTGAGGAATGTGCAGACATGATTCATGAGTTCTTACCAATCGCTCGTGCAGTAGATGGTTTAAACAACTTAAAGATTATCAGCTTTGGACCTCGTCCATTAAACTTCCTTGCTTGTAATGCTCCAATCAAGCCTCTTTACAACCTTGGTGTTGAAATCGAAGAGAATTCAGAGCTTGATTTATTTGAAGCATTCAACAAGCATGCAAATGACCCAAGAATTCCTGACGTAGTTAAGGATATGGAAGCAGAGCTTGGTGCAGGAAACAAGAAGCCTGAAATTCTTCCTAAGCTTGCTCAGTATGAGCTTACTTTACTTGATTGGGTTGAGGAGCACAGAGGATACAGAAAGTATGTTGCTATCGCAGGAAAGTGCTGGCCGGCATTCCAGACACAGTTTGGTTTCGTTCCTTGCTATGTTAACAGCCGTTTAACAGGACGCGGAATCCCTGTTTCTTGTGAAGTAGATATTTATGGTGCATTAAGTGAGTTCATTGGTACGGTAATCAGTGAAGATGCTACTACATTACTTGATATCAACAATACAGTTCCATCTGATATTTACGAAGCAGATATCAAGAATAAGTTCAACTATACATTAAATGATACATTCATGGGCTTCCACTGCGGAAACACATTCTCTAAGAAGTTATCATTCTGCGAGATGAAGTATCAGCTTATCATGGCTAGAAGCCTTCCGGAAGAAGTAACACAGGGTACTCTTGAAGGAGATATCGTTCCTGGTGATATCACATTCTTCCGTTTACAGAGTACTGCAGATTGCCAGATTCGTGCTTACATTGCACAGGGTGAAGTTCTTCCTGTAGCAACAAGATCCTTTGGTGCAATCGGTATCTTTGCAATTCCAGAAATGGGAAGATTCTATCGTCATGTATTAATTGAGAAGAATTATCCTCATCACGGAGCTGTTGCATTCGGTCACTTCGGAAAGGCTCTGTATGAAGTATTCAAGTATATCGGTGTTCCATTAGAGGACATCAACTTCAATCAGCCAAAGGGTATGATGTATCCAACAGAGAATCCTTTTGCATAAGGTGAATAACAAACGGACGCCTGATTGGATTTCGAGGTTGTGAAGGCAAGCGAATCCATATTCTTGTCTCTTGCTAGTCGTTTGAAGTCAAGATTTTCTAAGCATCTCTATATAGAGATGTAAGACGGTCGGGTCGGTGCAAATTCGCATCCATGCTCAGTTGCACCTTGCGCGTACATCCGTGTACGCGCAGCCCTGTTATGTTAAAGAGGTGCTAAGTAAATCTAAGACTTCTCACTAAATCGCAATTCAACAAGAATACTGGATTTGTTGCCAGGCAACGTTGAGATTCCAATCAGGCTTTTTTGAAGCTTAATTGGTTGTTTTTGAATAGTTGGTATTCTAATATTCAAACTTTAATCAGTATTTTTGCTTTGCATTTTAATT
Organism: Lachnospiraceae bacterium; assembly: GCA_036310845.1. Classification (GTDB taxonomy): domain Bacteria; phylum Bacillota; class Clostridia; order Lachnospirales; family Lachnospiraceae; genus COE1. The sequence continues at coordinate 15,027 of JAXJRB010000246.1, forward strand.
GGCTGCTTGTGAGTAAAAGTATATCGTTTAAAATTTCCTTTAAAGTTTGCGAGTGCTGAAAAGGGTATAAAAATGCTTGAAAATTATGACTATATTAATCTGCCTTGTGTTGAAGGCGACATAGAGGAGTAAGTTGTTATTTTTGTCTAACAATCAACAGAAAAGATATGAACATATTTTATCGGTTACAGAGCGAATTGATAAGATTGCCATACAGTATGGATTGGTTGGAAAAGATAGTATAAGCATTCGCGATTCAGCAATTCGTGAATTTCAGGAAGAGACAGGGCTTACTATTTCCAAGATAGAAAGCAAAGGGTTTTATTATTGGGAAGGCGAAGATGATTTCAAGTATTTTGTATTTTTGTATAAGGCAACAGAATATACAGAAGAGTTGAAATCAGCTATGGATGAAGGTAACGTGTTTTGGATGGATAAGAAGGAACTGGAAAGCTGTATAGTTATAGTATGGACATATGGAGAATAAAACAAGGAAAAATGTCCCAAAAAAGACTTTTTTTCTTGAAAACAGTGGGGTGTAGACTATTTTTGGACATATATGAACCAAAAGTAGTCTGTATGTCCAAGATATTTCATATTTTTGGACATAGGAGCAGAGAGTAAGGAATATATGTCCAATCCACATGATAAAGTATCAATTTGAGCAGGAAAACAGATATATTTTGGATGTTATAGTTGTGTTTGGTTGTATATGTCCAAAATGATAAAAAACGTAGATAATAGACATGGTAAATGCTGGAGATTTTATGATGATGGGAAATATTGTAACAGTAACTGTTGATAGACCGCTTGGTAGCTATCACCCAAAGCACAAGGATTTGTATTACCCGATTAATTATGGCTACATCGAAGGTGTAATGGCACCGGATGGAGAAGAACAGGAATTGCAACGGTAAGACATATTATTGATGGATATGATTATGCTATTTCAAAAGGTCGGGATGAAGTTGCAAGGGTGTGTCTTACACATTCATTTCCTGTTAAGGATATAGAAGCAGATATAGGAAAAACTCTTAACACAGAAGAAATCGTAGGATATGTAGGAATCTTGAGTATAAATGAGGTGCCTGAACCACAGATATGGAAGTATAATGGAGAGGACTTATTCGTATGTGATAACAATTATCAGTGGCTGACTATCATGCCTAAGAATGATTATTATTGTCTGACTGTCATGATGAATGAAAATCGTGAAATGCAGGTGTGTTACATCGATATGATTGATGAGCAAGGATATGATGAAGAAGGTGTTCCGTATTTCTATGACCTGTACCTTGATTTCGTTGTTTATCCCAATGGAATAGTCATCGAAGACGATATGGATGAATTACAAGAAGCACTCCAAAAAAGCGATATTACACAGCAGCAATATGAGCAGGCATTTTTAACGAGTGAAAAGCTAAAAAAGGTTTGTTAAATGATATGGATGTATTTAAAAAATATGTACAAAGGCTGTATGAGAAAGTGACAATCTAAACGGATCATATAATAGGAAATTTTGAATAGAAGTGATGCTTTGAATTTTGGAGGAGGTATTGGCATGTGTGGAATAACAACTGATTTATAAAGAAAAATAAATCGGAGGTTTATATGAATTATTTAATAAGAGAATTAAGACAAGATGAAATGGAGGTATTAGATACCTTTTTGTATGAGGCAATTTTTATTCCAAAAGGAGTTTCAGCTCCATCCAAAGATATTATCAATAAGCCAGAACTACAAGTGTATGTAAAGAACTTTGGAGAGGATAAGGGAGACTTATGCTTGGTTGCCCAAGTTGAAAATGAAATTGTTGGTGCAGTATGGGTTCGCATTATGAATGATTATGGACATATTGATGATGAAACACCATCGTTTGCAATTTCACTCTTAAAAGAGTATAGAAACTATGGTATTGGAACTGAGTTGATGAGGCAGATGCTAAAGAAACTCAAAATGCAAGGATATAGGCAAGCATCATTGGCTGTACAAAAGATGAATTATGCTGTCCGTATGTATACGAATGTAGGATTTGAAATTGTTGATGAAAATGACCAAGAGTATATTATGATTTGTAGGTTGTAGACACCTACAAATTCCAGTTTTGCGGATAAATGATTTCTAATTTATTTAGCACAATTGTCTATCAATAAAAGGAGGAGATTGAAATGTATTACATAGGTGTTGATTTAGGAACTTCAGCTGTAAAATTGTTGTTGATGGAAGGAAATGGAAAGATTGCAAATGTCGTTTCGAAAGAATATCCGTTATATTTCCCGCATCCGGGCTGGAGTGAGCAGAAGCCGGAAGACTGGTGGGAAGCGGTAAAGACAGGATTAAAGGAGCTTACAGAGGACTTTGATAAATCTCAGGTAGCAGGTATCAGTTTTGGCGGTCAGATGCATGGACTTGTTATTTTGGATAAAGATGATAATGTTATCAGACCTGCAATTCTTTGGAATGATGGTAGAACACAGGAAGAAACAGATTATCTTAATAATGAGATTGGTAAGAGTACTCTTTCTGGTTATACGGCAAACATTGCATTTACAGGCTTTACCGCACCAAAGATTTTGTGGGTAAAGAACAAAGAGCCTGAGAATTTTGCTCGTATTGAGAAGATTATGCTTCCTAAGGATTATATTGCATATAAGCTTTCTGGAAGTTTCTGTACAGATGTTTCCGATGCATCCGGTATGTTAGTATTTGATGTAAAGAATAAGTGCTGGTCTAAGGAAATGCTTGATATCTGTGGTATCAGAGAAGAGCAGATGGCTAAGATTTATGAAAGCTACGAAGCAGTAGGAACTTTAAAGGCTGATGTAGCAGCTGAGCTTGGATTACCAGAAACAGTTAAAGTTGTTGCAGGTGCCGGAGATAATGCAGCGGCAGCAGTTGGTACAGGTACTGTCGGTGATGCTATGTGTAATATTTCTCTTGGAACAAGTGGTACAATTTTCATTTCCAGCAAGGAATTTGGCGTAGATAAGAACAATGCACTTCATGCATTTGCCCATGCAGATGGAAAATATCATCTTATGGGATGTATGTTAAGTGCTGCTTCTTGTAACAAGTGGTGGATGGAAGAAATTATGCAGACAAAGGAGTTTGCAGCAGAGCAGGCAGCAATTACGGAGGATATGCTTGGAAGAAATCATGTTTACTTCCTGCCATATCTGATGGGTGAGCGTTCTCCTCACAACGATGCAAATGCAAGAGGTACATTCATCGGTCTTACTATGGATAATACAAGAGCTGATATGTATCAGGCAGTTTTAGAAGGTGTTGCTTTTGCAATCCGTGATTCTTTTGAAGTTGCCAAGAATCTTGGAATTGATATTAAGCGTTCAAAGATTTGTGGTGGTGGTGCAAAGAGTCCTCTTTGGAAGAAGATGATTGCAAATATTCTTAATATTGAAATTGATGTTATCGAGAGTGAAGAAGGACCAGGATATGGCGGAGCGATGCTTGCAGCAGTAGCATGTGGCGAATATGCTTCTGTTGAAGAAGCAGCAGAGAAGTTGGTTAAGGTTATTGATACCGTGAAACCGGATGCTGAGATTGCAGCTAGATACGAAGAAAGATATCGTCAGTTTGCTTTAGTGTATCCAACCGTAAAAGAACTGTTTCCTAAGATTCAGTAAGGATACCGGAGTGAAAGAATTTAATTGGCAATACGATGCTTAAAAATGGGATTATACCGATTACTAAACAGGAATGACTATTAAAGTGAATAAAAGGCGAGTGTATAGGAAGCTTCAAAGTTACTGCTTTGAGTGATAATACACTTGCTTTTTTTATGTAATAGGAAATTGCTGTAACATAGTGGTAGTTAGACAAGAATTTCTTGTAGCGTTGAAGAACAGAGGGGGGATTTTATTTTTTCAAAATGCAAACGATTTGCAAAAGTATTGACGATAATAGGTTTTGGGTTATATAATTCAAAATGCAAACGATTTGCAAATATTGATTATATTACTAAAAATTTATAGCTAATGGAAAGACAAGGAGCGTAAGATGCAAAAGGGGTATAGTACAAAAGTTAGCAGGGCAATAGAAAAATATTTGGAGAAGCAAAGAAATACTAGCTTTTCCGTTGCAGATGTATATGATTATATGCAGCAACAGGGAATACAGGTAAATCTAGCCACGATTTATCGTAATTTGGATAAGCTTACAGAGAGAAAAATGTTGGTGAAGTATAAAACACAAGGAGAAGACGGTTATTCTTACCGTGTTGGAGATGCAAATCGCAATTGTCATGAGCATTTGCATTTGCATTGTATGAAATGTGGTAAGATTTTTCATTTTGATACGGAGCTGATGGATGAGATGTCGGTTTGTTTAAAGGAACAGTTTGGATTCTTGTTGGACTGTGAGAAATCATCCTTGTGTGGAATATGTGCACAATGCAAAGAAAAATAGAACAATATGGGAACACAGTGTATGAAAGAGTGCACGGAATCGTTACCAGATGGTTAAGAAAGGCAAGGTTTTAGTGAATGGCGTATATTACTTGTAATCATTTGACACTTGGCTATGATGGGAGAGAAGTAGTGTCAGATTTAAGCTTTTTAGTTGAAAAAGGAGATTATCTGTGTATTCTTGGGGAAAATGGAGCAGGAAAAAGCACCTTGATAAAGACACTATTATGCTTACAGGACAAGCTGGGTGGTGAGATGGTTATGGGGGATGGGTTAAATCCTTATGAAATAGGATATTTGCCGCAGCAAACGATGGTACAAAAGGATTTTCCGGCGACGGTTTGGGAGATTGTGTTGTCGGGAACGTTATCAAAATGTGGAAGAAAGCTTTTCTATGGTAAAGAAGAGAAGAAACTTGCCAGAGAAAGTATGGAGAAGCTTGGCATCTGGGAGCTTAGAAAGCTATGTTTTCGACATTTGTCGGGTGGACAGAAGCAAAGAATACTTTTGGCAAGAGCGTTATGTGCAACGAGCAAGGTATTGTTGCTTGATGAACCAATTACAGGATTGGATCCTAAGGTGACAAAAGAATTTTATCAGCTTACAAAGCAACTAAACGAGGAAGGTATATCCATTATTATGGTTTCTCATGACATTCAGGCAGTTGCGTACGCATCGCATATTTTGCACATACAACAGGAAGCTTCTTTTTATGGAACAAGAGAAGAATATGAAAAAAGTGACTATTGGAAGCTTTTTGAATTGCAAGGAGGTATGAGACATGAGTAGTTTGCTGTTTTATTTGCAATATCCGTTTGTAAGATATGCGCTGATTGTTGGAGTGCTCATAGCACTTTGCTCATCCTTACTAGGAGTTACGCTGGTGTTAAAACGTTTTTCTTTTATCGGGGATGGGTTGTCCCATGTAGCATTTGGGGCAATGGCGGTTGCCACGGTTTGTAATATTGTGAATGATACATGGATTGTTATGCCGATAACCATAGCGGCAGCAGTGTTGTTGTTGGGTATGGGGCAAAATGCGAAGATTCGTGGAGACGCGGCGATTGGCATGCTGTCGGTTGGAGCGTTGGCAATTGGCTATATGCTGATGAATATCTTTTCGACATCAGCCAATATGTCAGGGGATGTGTGTACTACGTTATTTGGTTCTACATCAATTTTAACACTTACAAAAGAAGAAGTAATATTGTGTATTATCATGTCGATTGTGGTGGTGGCATTTTATATTCTATTTTATAATCGTATATTTGCGGTAACTTTTGATGAGGATTTTGTCAGGGCAACAGGAAAAAATGCCAAAATGTATCATATGCTGATTGCAGTAGTAACGGCGGTGATTATCGTGCTTGCCATGAATTTGGTAGGTTCTTTACTGGTATCTGCATTGATTATTTTTCCGGCGGTATCAGCTATGCAGCGAGTACATAGCTTTCGTGGAGTAGTGATCTATGCAGCGATATTGTCTGTGATAGGAGCTTTTCTAGGGATGCTGATATCGATTCTTTGTTCGACACCGGTTGGATCAACTATTGTGGTGATGGATATCGCTCTCTTTGCATTAAACTGTGTGGGAGCAAAGAAACCAAAGACTCTTGCGACAATGATATGTATGTGTTTACTGCTGTCGGGTTGTGTAGAAGATGGGAAGGAGCTCGTAAAAGAAGGAAGTACGGAAAGTAAGGAAAGTATTAGTGAATCAGTGTTAGAAGAGGGAAATACGGAAAGTATTAGTGAGTCGGTGTTAGAAGAGGAAAAAGAGGTGGATTATGACCTTACGTTGATGGGAAGCGATATGGTATATGCAACTGTGTATCAGCTGATGGTAGATCCACAAACGTATGAAGGGAAAACATTTAAGATAGAGGGTCAGTATTTTCCGACCTTCTATGAGCCAACTCAGAAATATTATCATTATTGTCTTATTACAGATGCGCTGGCTTGTTGTTCTCAAGGCTTAGAGTTCGTTTGGGAGGATGGAACTCATAGCTATCCGGAGGAGTATCCGCAACAGGGAGCGGACATATTGATTACAGGTACATTTGAAACGTATCAGGAAAGTGGAGATACAAGCTTGTATTGTAGACTTCAGGAGTCGAAGATGGAAGTGGTAAAGTCTGAGAATGTAAAATAGAATATAATAAAGAGCAGAAGAAGGTATACAAAAGCTGATTTGTATGCCTTTTTTATGTAATAGGAAATTGCTGTAACGTAGAGGTAGTTAATAAAGAATTTACGAAGTAAATTCTTTGAGTGATTGCCGCTGGGCAATCACTTTTTTATATAATGGGAAATATTCAGAATATGATAAAAAAAATATGCAATTTAAAAACAATATGTGATATACTAAAATATATATGTTTGTAACTATAGAGTTTGAATAGTTACATATCTTTTATGAAAATGCGCATACTGTAGTTATAGCTATGAGAAAGGACATCGAAAGAGTATGAAAATAGCATTTTATTCTACAAAACCATACGACAGAATCTATTTCGAGCCGATGAGTAAGGAATACGATATCAAAATACACTTTTTTGAAGTACCATGTAATGAAGAAACGATTCCGCTTGCGAAGGGACATGATGCAGTCTGTATTTTTGTAAATGACTATCTGAATGCACAGATGATTCGTGAGCTAAAGGAAATGGATTGTAAGGCGATTTTGCTTCGAAGTGCAGGTTATAATCACGTGGATATTAGGACCGCAGCAGAGTGTGAGATTCCTGTATTGCGTGTGCCAAGTTATTCACCGGAGGCGGTTGCTGAATTTGCAATGGCACTGCTCTTAACAGTGAACAGGCATACCCATCGAGCTTATACTAGAACCAGAGATTTTAATATGAATATCAATGGTTTTATGGGAATTGACTTGTATGGAAAAACAGCAGGAGTTGTTGGAACAGGTAAGATTGGGCAGGCGATGATTCGTATTTTGCAGGGCTTTGGTATGAAGATTGTTGCCTATGATCCGTATCCGAATTCCAATCTTGACATTGAATATGCTTCTATAGAAGAAGTGTTTCAAAGAGCAGATGTGATTACTTTGCATTGTCCGTCAACTAGGGAGACAAAGCATATTGTACAGGCAAAGACCATAGAGTTAATGAAGGATGGCGTTTATCTGATCAATACTTCAAGAGGGGATTTGATTCGAACAGAAGACTTGATAGAAGGACTTCTTCAGAAAAAATTTGGTGGTGTTGGTTTGGATGTGTATGATGAAGAGGGTGGAGTCTTTTATGAAGACCGATCAAATGACATAATGGAAGATCCCAATTTGGCGAGATTGTTGTCGTTTCCAAATGTGTTGGTGACTTCGCATATGGGATTTTTTACGAAGGAAGCGGTACATGCGATTGCTGAGGTTACATTGAAAAATGCAGATGCAGTACAAAAAGGATTACCGTTAGAGAATGTGGTGTAGCAATAAAAAAGTCACTTTTAGGGGAGTGAGAAAGAAATGATATTGGGTAGAAAAGAAACAAAAATAATCAAACATCATCAGATGCAGGGGGAAAAGCCGAACATTATAGTGCGTTCGGCTTATAGGGATGAATGGGATGACTCTATGGCGTTAGCATGGCGTACCTTTATGCGGTTTGAGGCGAATGATTATTCTACGGAGGGGATAAAAAGTTTTCAGGATTTTATTACGGATACGACGTTATATCGAATGTTTGTAATGGGCTCGTATCAGTTATTTTGTGCCTTCGAAGGAAAGAAATTGGTTGGCATGATAAGTCTCAGGAATGAAACGCATATATCACTATTGTTTGTGGATGCATCCTATCATAAAAAGGGCGTTGGTAGAGCCTTGATTGATTATGTAGGAAAATATGTACTTTTAGAAGAAGGGTTTCAGAGACTGACTGTTAATGCGGCACCATATGCGGTTGGCTTTTATCATAAGTTAGGATTCTGTGATACAGATATAGAGAAGATAAGTGATGGAATTCGCTATACGCCAATGGAAAAGAAGCTGGTGTAGTACATAGGAGGAGGGGATAAAATGGCAATAGAATATATAACAAGTAAAAATCTTTTTTCATTAATCTGTGATACCTTAAAGATATTGGATAAGTCGTTGGTAAAGCATGGAATAAGAGTTAGCTATATCATGTCAAAAATGCTGGAATGCAAAGGTGGATATGAGAAATATGAGATAGCTGATTTTATGTTGCTTGCAGTTTTACATGATATTGGAGCTTATAAAACAGATGATGTCAGGAAACAGCTTACCTTTGAAGCTAAGAATCCGCTTCCTCATTCCATATATGGTTATCTTTTTTTGAAATATCTTTCTCCATTTGAGGAGCAATCAAAGATGATTCTGTATCATCATGTAGATACATCGCAAATGGAACATGTCGATTATACATATAAAGATGAAGCCGAGATTTTGAAGGTTGCGGAAATCATGGAGATCTGGATGAAGGCTTTTGGTGAGAAGTTTGATCCACACATGATTGATCGCTATCGAGGAACAAAATATCAGACAGAGGCGTGTGATTTACTATTTGAAGCAGAGGAAAAATATGATATTTTTACAAAGCTTACAGATGGTTCCTATGAGAAAGAGTATGAGGAGAGTCTTGAATATATTTTGCTTTCGGACGAGGAAAAGGAAAGATATTTAAAAATGCTGATGTACTGTACTGGTCTTAGGGATGAGACTATGGTATCAAGTACGATTGCAACCATTTATGTTAGTAGGGAAATTGGTAAAAAAATGCGAATCAGTGAGCTGGATAAGAACGAGATTTATTATGCGGCGCTGTTACATGATTTGGGAATGCTTGCGATGCCGAAGGAATTAATTGATGCGCCTAGAAAGCTAGAGGAAGCAGAACTGAATCTTATACATACCCATGTGGAGCTGACCAATGAGGCACTTAAGGGAAAGCTTGCACAGAGTATTATTGATATATCGGCAGCTCATCATGAACGTTTTGATGGAAGCGGTTATCCTCGTGGCATAAAGGGCAGTGTTATGAATACGAAGCAGGCAATTCTACAGATTGCAGAATTAGTGGTAAACTTGTCTAGTGATAAACCATATCGAAAGGCGCATTCCAAAGAGGAGATTGTAAAAGAACTTAATGATGGTATTGTGTCTGGTAAATTTGATGGCATTGTAACAGATACCTTCTTGAAATATTATGATGAGATTATGGAAAAAGCGATGGAAAAGGCATCGTCAGCACTGGTTCTTTATCAGAAGCTACAGCGTAACAGTGTTCAGGTTTATAAGAATTTCACAAAGTAATTTTTGCTTTCTTTTATTTATTGAAATGAAAAATGAAACATAGTATTATATTTTGTAACTGTTTAGGTAGGTCGAAGACTGCTTCGTAATTATGAAGGTACTGAATTATTATCATGTTTTCTAACAGTTTTTACTTGAGAGGAGAAGGTATACTATGTTTAAATTGGATAGTCCGTTGATGACTTTTTTGGGAAGAGTATGTGACATTATGATTTTAAATGTCCTGGTGATTGTTTTTAGTATTCCCATATTCACGGCAGGTGCAGCAATTACAGCTGCTTATTCTGTTGCGTATAAGATGGTAAAAGATGAAGAAAGCTATATTATTAAGGGGTTTTGGAAAGCATTTAAGGAAAACTTTAAGCAGTCGACCGCAATATGGCTGATTTTTCTTGCTGTTTTTACCATTTTGTTCTTTGATTATAGAATTATGTTTTTTTCAGAGATGGAATTAAATGAGTTGGTAAAGTATGGTGTAATTGCTGTAACGGTCATTTTGATAATGGCATTTTCTTTTGTTTTTCCGATTCAGGCAAGATTTCGTAACACGGTAAAGAATACCATTAAGAACGCATTTTTAATGGCACTTTCGCATTTACCAAGTGCAATATTATTTGCGGTATCATATGCAGTTCCTGTTATTGCGTTTTACTTTGTGCCTCAGATAGGCCCTGTAGTACTGATGCTTGGTTTTGGTTTGCTTCCATATACAAAATCATTTCTGTTTTTGAGAATTTTCAAAAAATATGAGGTTATGATAGAGAATCATAAGCATGAGGAAGAGCCTGCTGGAGAAGGTATTTTTGCAGTGAGTGATGCAATGGAAAAGTTGTCTGAAAACAACAAAAAAATGAAAAAATAGAAAGAGAATAACAAACACATATTCGTCAATCTGTACATGAAAAATAATATGGTTTCGTCAAGTTGCTTATTAAGCGGACAAATCGTTCGTTTGGTAAGCAACTTTTACATAACGTGTAAAAAATCTTTGTGGATTTGTGGCATAGCATTTTAATGCAAATTCTAATATACTAAGGACATACGAAAACACGATATAATATTTTTCGGGAGGAAAGAAAAATGGCAAGTTTATCTTTAAAAAATGTTTGCAAAGTATATTCTAATGGATTTGAAGCAGTAAAGGATTTTAATCTTGAAATCGCTGATAAGGAATTTATCATCTTCGTTGGACCTTCAGGATGTGGTAAGTCTACTACACTTCGTATGATTGCTGGTCTTGAAGATATTTCTTCAGGTGAATTAAGAATTGGTGATAGATTAGTAAATGACGTAGAACCTAAGGACAGAGATATCGCAATGGTATTCCAGAACTACGCTCTTTACCCACATATGACAGTATATGATAACATGGCATTCGGTCTTAAGTTAAGAAAAGTTCCTAAGGCTGAAATCGATAAGATGGTTAGAGAAGCAGCTAAGATTCTTGATCTTGAGAAGCTTCTTGATCGTAAGCCAAAGGCTTTATCTGGTGGTCAGAGACAGCGAGTTGCTATGGGACGTGCTATCGTTCGTAATCCTAAGGTATTCCTTATGGATGAGCCTCTTTCAAACTTGGATGCTAAGTTACGTGTACAGATGCGTATCGAGATCGCTAAGTTACATCAGAGATTAGGTACAACCATCATCTACGTTACACATGACCAGACAGAGGCTATGACTCTTGGTACTAGAATCGTTGTTATGAAGGATGGTATTGTACAGCAGGTAGATACACCTCAGAACTTATATGAGAAGCCACAGAACTTATTCGTTGCTGGATTCATGGGATCTCCACAGATGAACTTCCTTGATGCAAAGGTAGAAGTGAAGGGTGACGTTGCAAGCTTAAAGATTGCTGATCTTTCTATCGCACTTCCACCAGCTAAGTCTAAGAAGTTAATCGAAGGCGGATACAACGGAAAGACAGTTACTTTTGGTATCAGACCAGAAGATATCTATGATTCTCAGATGATGGTAGAAGCTAAGCCTGAAAGCACATTCGAAACAACTATCCGTGTATACGAATTACTCGGTGCAGAAGTATTCTTATATGCTGATTTAGCTGAGTTCCCTATCACAGCTAGAGTTGATCCTAGAACAACAGCTAGACCTGGCGATAAGGTTAAGTTTGCTATCGACGTTGAAAAGATTCACGTATTCGATAAGGAAACAGAGAAGGTTATCACAAACTAATCTGAAACATATTGTAAATTTACCCGAGTGGCTTGCCACTCGGGTTTTATATTGTTTGTTAATAAATTTTCAGTAAAATCACATTGAAACTGTGTTCAAATTCATTTAAGATAGAATAGAAGCAAATTTGCAGAATAGGGGAAAGGTGTGACGAATAGTATGATTTCACAACAGGTAATTCAAACAAGTATAGATGAGCTAAAAGCTATTACAAAAATAGATTTATGTGTAATGGATACCGATGGTTTGACAGTAGCGACCACTTTTGATAATGACGAGGTTTCAGTTGGTTTGGTAACTAATTTTGTACATTCTCCTGCTGACAGCCAGATTGTAAATGGATATCATATGCTCAAGATTTTAGAGGATGGAGAGGTTGCTTACATTCTGATTGTTCAAGGTAATGTAACAGATGCGTATATGATTGGCAAGATTGCTGTATCACAGATTCAAAATCTTGTAATTGCATATAAAGAACATTATGATAAGAATAATTTCTTCCAGAATCTGATATTGGATAATCTTCTTTTGGTAGATATCTATAATCGTGCCAGAAAGCTTCATATTGAGCCGGAGATTCCAAGAGTAGTATTCCTGATTGAAACGCCGTATGATGGAGATAATATTGCGATGCAGATGTTGCGTAATCTGTTTGAGGAACAGGGTGAATGCTATCTTACAGCGGTAGAGCAGAAGCACATTGTTATGATTAAGAGTGTGAGTAAAAAGGATGCATACGAAGAGGTAGAGCAGATTGCACAGGTTATTGTAGACATGCTTAATGCAGAGGCGATGCTCGCAGTTAAGGTTGCATATGGAACAATTGTAGGTGAATTAAAGGAAGTATCAAAGTCCTATAAAGAAGCGAGAATGGCTCTTGATGTAGGAAAGATATTTTATGATGAGAAACATGTTACGGCATATAATACTTTAGGAATAGGAAGATTGATTTATCATTTACCTGTAAATCTGTGCCGTATGTTTATCAAGGAGATTTTTGGAGATACGATACCGGAAGAACTTGACGACGAGATTGTATCAACGGTACAGAAGTTCTTTGATAATAATTTGAATGTATCAGAGACTTCAAGACAGCTGTTTGTACATAGAAATACTTTGGTATATCGTATAGAGAAGCTGCATCAGTCAACAGGACTCGATGTCAGAACATTTGATGATGCATTAACCTTCAAAATTGCGATGATGGTAGCAAACTATATGAAATATATTGATTCTATGGAATAGAATTTATAATAGAAATAAAAGTAACTGTTCAGGTATTGAATAAATATGAATAAAATAGGGTGGCTTGTACATACAATGTATCAGCACCGAAAAGGATTATCCAGCTTCGGGTAGTCCTTTTTTGTTAAATTCAGGTTTAGCTGAGTATTATTCAAGGTTGTGAGCACTCCTTTTTCGGCATTGTGTATAGCAAATGAATATGCCTCAAATGCAAACCCGCTTGTTTGGTATTTCCTAAATGGAGCGTTCGGCATGTTTGATTTATTCTGCTTTCCGC
>JAXJRB010000247.1:0-2021 GCA_036310845.1 Lachnospiraceae bacterium
ATTATGTATCACCTGAATCCGTGAAGTTCATTTTTCAACGTCCTCTGAAACGCTCATAAATACTACATTTCCTTAAATTTCAACGATTATTTTATATTCACCTTTTGGGTGAATGAAATTTCTGCTAAAATAGACATATAAATCAAGCAATTTAGGAGCGTTTTACCATGAGCAATAATCGTAGAGTGACATTAAAAGGAAATCAAAATATAATTGTTGAATTTACCAATGAAAGAATTATTCCGGCAGGTGGTTTATCTGTTGTCGGTGCCTTGTTGGGTAAGAGCGATTTTGTCAAAAAACTTAACAGAATGGATGTTACAAAAAACCGCTCCCAGCATCAGATTAAAAATGGTGACATTCTCTTTACCTACCTTGGTATGCTATGCATGGGAAAGCCTTATTTTGAGGCTGTACATGAGATGGATGACGATAAGGAGTTTTACAAAGCAGCATTAGGTATTACCAGAAACATTCCCTCCGAAGAAACACTTAGACAGCGAATGGATGACATTGGAGACAGCCTTCGTCAGACAATTCTTGAAGAAAATATTGCGTTGCTTCTTGCAAATGACATTAAACCAACTGCTCTTGAAAATGGATATGTACCGGTTGACATTGATGTTACGCCAATGGATAATTCAAAATCCAAGAAAGAAGGAGTATCAAGAACTTATAAAGGTTTTGATGGATATGCGCCTATGATGGCTTATATCGGAACAGAAGGATATGCAATTAATTTTGAACTTCGCGAAGGAAAACAGCATTGTCAAAAGGGTACTGTTGAATTTTTACAGGAAACGATTGAATTATGTAAAAAGCTGACGGATCAACCATTGCTCATTCGTCTGGATTCCGGCAATGATTCCATTGACAATGTAGCGGTACTAATGGACAGCGGATGCTATTTTATAATCAAGAGAAATCTTCGTCGCGAGAGTAAAGAGGATTGGTTTGATATGGCAAAGCAATTTTGCAAGAATATCGAAAATCCTCGTGATGGTAAAACAGTTTATAAGGGAAGCGACTGGAAAACAGTAACCAGTAAGCAGTTTGATAAGGAATTTACGCTTCGTGCCGGTTATGAGATAACAGAACGAACCATAGATAAAAATGGTCAGTTTTATCTGATACCAGACATCGAAGTTGAAACATGGTGGACAAATCTAGGCGTAGATGACCAGGAAATCATTAATCTGTATCATGCACATGGAGAATGCGAACAATTCCACAGTGAAATAAAAACAGATATGGATTTAGAACGTTTGCCGTCTGGTAAATTCAACACGAATGCACTTATTTTGGAACTGGCGATCATGGCATATAATATCCTTCGCATGATTGGTCAGGGGACAATTGGAGGTCGTGCTCCAAGGCAGAAACGAGATGTAAAACGTCGCCGCCTGCATACGGTAATCAGCAATCTTATTATGATGGCATGTCATATAACATCCCACGCCAGACAACTCATTATGGGACTTGGGAAGAGTAATGTATGGAGGCATATATTTGCAGATTTCTGTGAATTGTGCAGTCAATAAGTCATTATAAACTGGTTATTGAAATTCAAGGGGGGTGGTGTGCCCTTTTGACCTATATGATTGATTGTAATTAGTGTGCAGCCTA
Organism: Lachnospiraceae bacterium; assembly: GCA_036310845.1. Lineage (GTDB taxonomy): Bacteria > Bacillota > Clostridia > Lachnospirales > Lachnospiraceae > COE1. Next base: position 1,627 of record JAXJRB010000247.1, read on the forward strand.
TAAAATATAACTACAATCATAGGCTATTTTTTATAAAAATGGAACTTCACGGATTCAGGTATTACTTAATGCAGTATATACAATAATATTTATGTCTAACAATGAGCAGAATGCACTTATCGTATTAATCTATGATACAATGCTTTCAGCAACAGGTGGTTATGGATATGCATCAGCTATGGCATGGTGTTATTCAATAATTATAACAGCAATAGTTGGTCTGTTTGCACTCATTATAGCAGGAAGAAAAGATGTATATGAGAGACGTGTTAAGAAATATATGAGAGAAGTCAAGAAGCAGGAGAGACTTCAGAGAAGAATAAGAAGGAGGGGCAAGAGAAATGAAAAACGTTATAGAAGAAAATACGCATCATAATTCATCCCTCCTAAAAGGG
>JAXJRB010000248.1:0-8226 GCA_036310845.1 Lachnospiraceae bacterium
ACTATATGTCTTTCAGGCTATATTTTCCTTGAACTGCTTCTGATTTCTCGTCGTACACACCGTGTACGCACTGCGAAATCATCATTGTTCAATAAAAATATATCTCTGAAATACAAATATAAAAGATTCCGAGAGTACATTCTACACAACTAATTAACCGCTACTTTATCTTAATAAAATAAACCTATATTTCATTTTCTGAATGAAACTATCTAAGGCAAAACCTCCCTTTTGTTAATATCTGTTTATAACTGTGTTATCGTTATATTATACATTTTTTTGCGTTACCAAACCGTTACTTTGCTTTTATTTGTTACTTTTATGTTATATTTTCTGAAATAAACAAAAAAAATTCCTGCACAGTAGCTGGTACTGGCAAGAATTTTTCTATTTGCACTCTTTTTTACCCCTACTATTTTTCTACACTGCCGTAATCCTTAATGGAATCATATATGTATATATTATTACTATAGTTTAACATTAACTCAGTAAACACACGATCCGCTTCTTCACTGGATTGATTAATCCCCTTTTTCTCAAACCTTTCGATTGTTTCTGTATAATATTTCATAAAATCATCACGAACTGCATCAATTAATTCATAAGAGTTATTTGCATTTGCCGATGTCGCCAAAAAGGTATCTATTCGGGATTTCACTTCATCATATTTATCCATAAACGCTTGATATACCTTCTGACTTTGCGCTTTTAAATATTCACGATGCTTCTGATTCTGTTCTTGCTTTTCTTTTTCTTCCGACGCCATCTCTTGCAGTCCGTATTCATTATTATTTTCCTGAAACGCTAAATCCGTCTGTTTCCTTTTTACAGCTTCCTGCTCTTCTAACTTATGCGTTTCATCAGCCTGCTCCTGTCTCTCTTTATTCATCTTCTCTGCGTCCAGCTTTTCGATGATCTTTTCCAACAGCTTTTCCTGAACTTCTTCTGTGTTCTCCTGCTGTTCCTCCATTACGGAACTTTGTTTTTCCTTCAGTTCCTTCTCCACTTCCATTATGCTTTCAGCAATGATTAGATTTGCAGGCTTAACATGACTTTCCTTTTCCATTTGTGCAACAACCGTATTTTCCTGATACTGTATTGGTTCACTCTCAAGCATTCTATGTATCGGTTCTATAATCGCATCGGTCTGTACAAATGTACGAGTTCCTTTTTCTTGCAAGGTATTCCATGCTTGCTCTACATTACCTGACTGTAAAAGCTTATATGCCTGCTTAGCCGGTCTTATATTCTTCCACTTTTGATTTACAAAAGAAAGCATCTGGTTTAATTCCTTACGTGAAATCTCCATGGATATCTTTATTTCCATCGGTTTATTCCCTTGTATGGCAGGTGCTTTTACCGTTACTGTTGCAATATAATCTTTTAACGAATTTTCAAAATTTTTATGAATGTCTAAGGTTACTGACTTTTGCTGCAAATTACTGATATACATAGCAAATGCATTCATCATGGTTTGAAACTGATTTGCGTTCTGCTGAACCATCGCAGTTTCTTCCTGTTTTAAAGACTCATAAAGATTGCGATATACTACAAGCGCCTGTTCCTGTTTGTTCTCATCCTCAAGCTCAATTGGTTTCTCTTCATTTTGAATTTCCACTGCCTCTTTTTCAATTTCCTGTTGCTTTTCAAATGCAGAAACACTTTGCTCAGCATGCTCTTCTTCCGGTTGCTTTTCTACCGGTTTTTCTGCTTTTTCTTCCAACTTTTTATTTGCATCAAGATACTCTTTCTTTAGCAACTCTCTCTTTTCAAACAATACAACCTGAGCTGCGATTAAATTTTTGATTTCATCTCCTATTCCTGCTGCCAAATCATTTGTCATTTTTGACAATTTCTGATAAATCACATCATATTGTGTTGCTGCCACATCAAGAGCTTCCCCGTCTTTCAACTCTGTTTTAAAAAGAGCTCCCATTTCATTCATAGATAAGTCACCTATCGTTTTATCCTTTCGTTGCTCTTTTTCAAACAGCTTCTCCAACTGTTTTGCATTTTTGCTAATTACCGTAAGATTATCGTTCATCCATTCCTTTACGATTCTTGGACGTATCTGCGCAATTTTACGCTCTACCTGTAACTGATATACTTCATTTCTTTGAAATTGTTTATGTCTTATACTGTATCCTTTTACTGGTATTTTTTCTTGTAATTCTTTTGCTTTTTTTTCACTATCACCTATTTTATAAGAATATAAGGCTATCTGACGATCATTTTCCATTACCAGACTTTCGCTCTTTCTTTTCTGCATATCGTCATTAAAATCTTTCTTCTTAGCTGCCTCCTCTTTTTCCAATTTATTCTTTTCATGAAATTCATGATATAACTTAATCTCTGCATCAGACTCCAGCTGCTGTTTATATAACTGCATTTCATCTATTTCATTTTCTTCACGCTCATAAAGCTCTGTTTTTTCCAAAAACAATTGGATTCTAAGCATTTTAGCAGCTTCTCTTAATGTTCTCATCTCCTGCTCTTCTGCTATTGTGCTATTCTTTCTTACATATCCTTTCGTTTCCTTAATATATTGATCAACATTTCTAATTGCCTGATTAATCTCTCTTATTTTCTTTGTTAATGACGTATCACCGTTTCTGATTAATTCCAAACATGCCTCTGCACTCGCAATTGCCTTATCTAATACAGCACTTTTTCTTTTCTCTGCTGTTTTCTTTTCTTTTGTTTCTTCCAAATATCTTTCTAACGCTTCACCGGCTACCGCTCTTCGGAATCCAGGAACAACCTGATCGCCCTCCTGCTCTACGATATTCTCAATTTGTTTTTTCTTTATCTGTATTGGGAGTTCCTCTTTCAACTGTTCTTTTTGACTAGCTTCTTCTTTCTTTTCTAACGCAAAATAATCTTCCTTTATATAATCATTCAGGTTGATTTTTTGACTAATCTCATACGGTTCCTTTGTTTTTTCATCCAGTTTTATATAGTCTTCCAGAATATACTGCTTCAGATTCACATTTTGCTCATGTTGCTTATCCTTTTGTTCTTCTATTGCCTGTAATTCTTCCTCGTCTTCCTCATCTTCCATGCTTTTAAAGTTCAAAAAAGGATTCTTTTGGAGCTTTTGCTGTATCTCTTTGTGCTTACTATCTTCTTTTACAAAAACAGACCGTTCTTCACTCTCAAATTCTTCTTCGTACTCTTCTTCATCCTCTTCTTCCATGTCTTCCATTACCTTATTTCCAACCATCAAGAAAGGATTCTGCTGTAGCATGTTCCTTATCTGTTCCTTTGAATCTTTTTGCATATCTTCCTGTCTGTTTACCTGAATTGCAGCATTACTAAACACACTTTTGGTTTTATTCAAATCATCTGTTAACATGCGCTCTTTATAAAGCTCTGTTCCTGCCAAACTCTTGATATCCATATAGAATCCCTCCTACTACCTGTTAGCTACAGCACCTTGATATAATCCCACAAATCCATAGACTTAGAATAATTCGGAAAAAAATAACAAAATAATTCAAAATAATGTTCATCTGTCAAAGATACAATCAGTTCTTTTTTCTCATCAAACTGTTGCAAAGTTTGTACTGCAGCACAGATCAAAAATAGTACTGCATATTTTCCTGCTTTTACATCATCTACTACCAAATACTTTATGATGACTTCCGTTTCCTTATTTTCAATTAAAATACATCCGATATATTCCCCTGTATCTCCGCAATAAAAGTAACTCAAGTCGCAATCAAACGTAATTAATGATAAATCTACTCCTTTTTGAAGCATTTTTCTCCTGAACGAAATATATTTTTTTTCATTTTTTCCATGTATTTGTTCTATTCGGTTGGTCGCTTTGCACGCCTTTGCAACCGTACCAATTGTTGCACTATCATACAAATCCGCAATGTGATATTTCAAAACAACAGCTTGTTCCTGTAATGGTTTAAATCCCAATCCCAATAGTAAATGATATATTTCTGTTCCTTCATCTGCCTGCTCCATGAGTCGTGCCAAAACATAACGGAAACCGCTTATTCGCAACTTTTGTTCAGCATACTCCATCAAGCCGGTAGCTACATATTGTTCACGCCACCCGTCAGCTACAAATATGTAATTAAGAAGCATATGCTCTGCCGATACCTCCCAGGGAGTAAAGACAGCATATCCAATGAGTTCATTCTGGGCAATAACACCTATCGCCACAGAGCTTTCCTTTCGCATATACTGTCTCCACGGTGCAGACTCTGTATTCTCCAATACGAGATATTTCACCTTAGTCATCATCACTTTCTTTTCTCAATCCGACCATATGCGCATATGGCTCAAAATCTGCTCTTGTAAATACTTTTCCGGTTTTCACAAATTCATATTTAATTGCTTGCAAATAATGCTTCATCCCTACTTTTTTTCCGTCACCATCTGCTGCCGCCAAAAATGCAGCATTCAGGATACAGTTTTTAATGTTACCTCCTACAAACTCAAAACGCTCTGCCAGAAAACGTATATCCACATCGTCATCTAGTGGAGTACCTTTTGGTATCGTTGTTCGCCATAACATCTCTCTTGTATCCGGATCCGGGAACTGAAATTCTACGATATATTTCATACGTCTAAAAAACGCAGGATCAATATTATGTTTATAATTTGTTGCAAGCACCGACACTCCATCATAAGCTTCTACTTCCTGAAGCAAAAGTGCTGTTTTATTATTATTGGACGCCTGATTACTACCACCATCATCCGAACGCTTTGCAAACAACGTATCACATTCATCAAAAAAGAGGACAACATTACACTTCTTCGCTTCTCGGAATATCATGGAAATAGATTTTTCTGTTTCACCTACATACTTATCAATAACCTTTGATAAATCCACTCGATACAATTCCAGATTTAACTCATGAGCGATAACCTGAGCACACATAGACTTACCTGTACCTGGTGCACCAAATAACAGCACAGACAGTCCTCGTCCGTACGGATATTTTTTGGTATAGTCCCAGTTCTCATATACCTGCTTTTTAAAATTCATCTGATCTATAGCATGCTGAAGTGTTTCACGCTGGGTCGCATTCATAACAATATCATCAAATCCAAAATTAGCTTTAACTTTTGTTGCTTTTTGTGTCAGTTCTGAGCTCATCTGATTATTGCATCCCTCAAAAAGCTTGGCTCTGGATATCTGTATCTCATGATTCATAATCGCAAAGCTCTTGGCCTGATATAATGCAGCACTTATTTTTCCGGGCGTAAACAAAAACTTTGTTGCCATTTCCAATAAGTCTACATCCGAAGCCAACGAATAACCCTTAGAGAAATATTTCCAACAGTTTTCTCGTTCCTGGGTATTAGGTGTCATAAGCTCAAGCTCGGTAAAATCCTTATCCGTCACACTTTTTAACGGCAGTTTATCCCTACTCATTAAAAACACCAGAATATTATGCTCTCTAAGCTTTGTAATTGCCAAGTCCATGTAGCCCAGATACTTATCTTTCTCATCTTCTCTATAATTCAATTCATTAAGACAGCATGAAGAATCTGTGAATATACATTCTCTGGTAACAGCCCACAGAGCTTTTTCTACAAAATTATAATCATAGGCAAATAATTTCTTACAGTTCATAACAATGGCATTTAACTGATTCTTTTGGCAAAAATGTTTGATAAAAAATCTTCTGCCACTTCCTTCATCTCCATACCAACTGAAAATTCTTGTGTTTTGCTGATACGAAATTTCCATTGCTTCCAACTGGACCTCATTTGCCATAATAGGATCTAATTCATTCCCATCTGTTAACATGCTGAAAAAACGACTATAGTTCTCGTCCAAACGCATTGGTTCTTTGCCAAACAAATAATCAATCAAACGCTTATCAGGAGCCAGCAGCGTAGAAAATGGCATATTAGCATTCACACGCAAATCCATAATGGGAAGTAATTTCTCAAGACAAACTGACATTTCACTGTAGGCCGTTGTAATAGAATAATCCTCACCAAAATACATACGTCCCACGGATTCTACTGTTGGCGCTACCAAACTTCCATTTTCATTCACTACCTGAAAAACAGCTGCATAGCTGGTCTGTGTAGATGATAAAATAGCTGCAGCAAGAGCGAATATTGTAAAGTGCCCAAGCTCCAGCTTCCTACAAAGTTCATAAAATGGTATGTTTATCTTGCTTGTATCTGTAACAGCTAATCTGGCATCAATAAACGCAAACATTTTTTCCACCGTGAGCTTTTCTTCCTTATCATCCGTCCGCTCTTCCTCTTCCAATTCATCTTCACCGGTTCCAAAATGTTCTAAAATACCCTTTAATTCATCATCAAAAACATCCAGCAGTTCCTCGAAATTATCGTCTTTAGCCTCACCATAAAAAAACTTTTGAATACTGTCACTACACAAATCATGTGCAATTTCAATATCCGGATACATAACATTTTTATAATTCCCTTGCCCTGCATCATACTTTTTCATGAGGCCTTCAATATAATCGGAAAGTCTATAATTTACACAGGCAAAGATATAACTCATATATTCGTCATAACTTTTAAAAGGTTTTGACATAAGCTCTGTACTAAATCGTTTTTCCTGCATGTTCTATCCGTCTCCCTTTCTTTTACACAATGATTTCTTTACTGTTTTTCAATTCAAATACTCTTCCCTGTGCTCCTTCCAAGATATTCTTATCATGTGTGGCTATAATCATGGTGATACCAAGCTTCTCATGAATCTTCAATAACAACTGCATAACCATTTTTGAATTATATGGATCCAGATTTCCTGTCGGTTCGTCTGCTAATATCAGCATTGGATTCCCTACAAGTGCTCTTGCAATCGCTACACGTTGACACTCTCCCCCGGATAGCTGTCTTGGAAAACGTTCATAGCAGTCTTCAATCCCTACCATTCTAAGTGCTCTTGCAACCTGAAGCGAAAGCTGCTTATCCGCAATACCTGCAACATATCTGGTCAATGCCACATTCTGAAACACATTAATATCTTCTATCAATTTATAATCCTGAAAGATAAAACCGATATTTCTTCGATAAAGTGGCATTGATTTCTTATCCATCTGAGCAAGATTCTTTCCGTTTACATATACTTCCCCTTCATCTGCCTTTATCTCACCCAACAGCAACCTCAACATGGTTGTTTTTCCACAGCCACTATTCCCTTTCAAAAAACATAACTCTCCGGGTTTCATATAAAAATCAACCTTCTGCAAAGCTATGGTATTTGTATCCTGAAATCTTTTTGTTACCCCTTCAAATCTAATCATCTCTTTACTCTATCGTCAGAATCGAATCAAATCCCGACATTTCTAATATATCCTTTACCGTATCTCCAACATTCGTAAGTTTCATTGTTCCGCCCTTAGAGGTTGCCGTTTTCTGTCCAATCAGCAATGCCCTCAATCCCGCACTGGAAATATACTGAACATTCAGAAAATCTATTACGATATATTTATCTTTTTGAAATGTACTTAAAATTACCTGTTGAAATTGTGGACTTGATGTCGTATCTATTCTACCATCCACAATAATTCTGGTATAAGTTCCACACCCCGTAACTGTTACGTTCATGTATAATCCCCCAGCCAGTATCTTTTCCTTAAAATATACTCCAACTAATCTTTATTGTATGATAACCGTTCCATCCATCAGTTGTTCATCGTCCAAATCAGCCACCGTATTTGAAAAAACATACGCATTCTGATCCAGATAATTGTAACTGTCAAGAACTCCTGTGTTTTCAAGAAATATAACCGCAACACAGCATCTTACCGGTTTGAACTGTTGTAACATATGCAATAAAAATCTTCTTTTCTCAGGACCTGCCTTCGAATTGATAAGAAGTGTTACATCATACGGACTTTCTCCATATAATTGATTGTATATATCAGCTTCTGCTTTTCTCAGATATCTGCCCACCATACTTCTCTCTAAAATAATAGGCTTTTCTCCTATGAACAATTCACAGAGTCTGTCTATACATTGCTTTGTTCCTTTATTTGCAGTTAGCCAAGCCGCTTCCTTTAGCAATAATCGCATAACCTCTTCATTTACATATCCACCCGATACATCCATGCCAAACCATCTCAGATACATCTCCAAAAGAGGTGCCGGCATTTTATCCGGATCTAACGTATTCTCTACATGATCTATCTCATATTGAAAGTCATTATACAAACTGGAAAAAATGGATAAATATCTGTGCATAAAACTGTTCTTTTCACGATATACTTC